>DATEEB010000001.1:0-2872 GCA_035281345.1 Rhizomicrobium sp.
CAAACCGGGTCCGTACGCCGGTCGCTGGCGCGGTTCAGAGGACTGCCGCTGAAGGGAATGGACGCCGTCATTGTGTATTGCCCATAGACAACAGTTTGTCAGTTTTTGCGGAATTCCTGTTTTGGCACAGGTTTCTTAAGCCGGGTTTTACGCTGTCGCGGCAACTGTCACACCCATGATCCGTGTCCTTGGCTGCATTTTTCAACAGCATGACCTGAGACTTGTGGTGGTGGCGGCCGGGCTTTGCCTGCTGGCCTGCGCCACGGCGTTGACCATGATCTCGCGCGCCCGGGCCGCGGACGCTGGGCGCGCCCGTCTGACTTGGCTGGCGGGGGCCGGCGCGGTGGCGGGCTGCGGTATCTGGGGCACCCATTTTGTCGCCATGCTGGCCTATTCGACGGGTCTGCCCTTGGGTTTTGCCACCGGTCTCACCATTGCCTCGGCGCTGATCGCCATGAGCCTGTGCGGTGCGGGCTTCGCCTTGGCGGTCAGGGTCAATGGCGCGCTGGGCGGAATGGTCACCGGCTTCGCCATCTGTGCCATGCATTATACCGGCATGGCGGCGGTGGAGCTTCCCGCACGCGCGGTGTGGGATATTCCCTATGTCATCGCCTCGGTGCTGATCGGGGTTTGCGTGTCCGGTCTGGCGCTGCATTTCGCCTTGCGCCGCAAGTCCCGCCGCGATTTTGCGCTAGGCGCGGGCCTGTTCACCCTGGCCATTGTGGGCCTGCATTTTACCGCCATGGCGGCGGTGCGCTATGTGCCGGACGGCTCGCTGCCCAACTTCGCGCATATCATCAATCCTTTCGCCTTGGCTGTGGTGGTGGCGGCATGCGCCGCCTTCATCGTGTCCCAGGGCCTGGTGGTGGCGACCGTTGACCGCTATCTGGCGGCACGGGCGCAGGGCGAGGCGCTGCGCATGCGCAACCATATCGCCGAACTAGAAACCACGCAGAAAGCACTGGAAAAAACCTCCGCCGAACTGGCCATGGCGCTGGATGCCGCGGAAGCCGCCAGCAAATCCAAGTCGGCCTTTCTTGCCTCCATGAGCCATGAGTTGCGCACGCCGCTCAATGCGGTGATCGGCTTTGCCGACACCATGATGATGGAAGTGTTCGGGCCGGTGGGCGAACGCTACAAAAGCTATGCGGCCGACATCCGCAACAGCGGCGCGCATCTGCTGGCGGTGATCAATGATGTGCTGGATTTGTCGCGGCTGGACGCGAACCAGACCGAATTGCATGAAGAGATTTTCGATCCGGCGGAACTGATCGCCGAGGCGATGCGCATGATGGCAGGCATGGCCAAGGACACTCAGATCGAGATGCGTGCTGACGTCGCCGGCGGCTTGCCGTGGCTCAAGGCCGACAAACGCCGAATCAAGCAGATCCTGATCAACCTGATGTCCAACGCCCTGAAATTCACCCCCCCGGGCGGCGAGGTGCAAGTCGTCGCGCGGCAGACCGGCGCCGGGATGGCGTTGGCGGTGACGGACACCGGCATCGGCATCGCGGCGGAAGATATCCCCAAAGCGCTGGAACGTTTTGGTCAGGTGGATTCCCGGCTGGCGCGCAAATATGAGGGCACCGGGCTGGGCCTGCCCTTGTCCAAGCTGCTGGCGGAACTGCATGGCGGCGCGCTGGTGGTGGAAAGCGCTGTCGGCGTCGGAACCACGGTGACCGTGAACCTGCCGCCGGAACGGTTGGCGGCGCCGGCGGCCATCGCCGCCGCCTAGTGTCGTGGTTTCGAAGTTCGCCATATCATCGATATCAGGCTCTTGGCGAACTTCGAAACCAAAACGACACTAGGAATCAATAAGTTGCTAGTGTCCTTACGATTCCGAAATTCGCTAACACCCGATATAGGGATCATGCGAATTTCGGAATCGGGACACTAGCCGGCCTCGCATTTCCTTGCAAAAATCCCTATATCCCGGCTCGGAAGTCGGGCGGACGTAGCTCTCGCTAACCTGGTCAGGTCCGGAAGGGTGAGCGCGAATAGCGAAAGCCCGACAGGGCTTTCGCCGCGCGAACGCCATAACGGCGACTCGCATTTTCCAGCCGAAAATCTTATAGTGAACGCGAGAGTCCGGCGGACGAAGCTGTCGCCAACCCGGTCAGGTCGGGAAGGGCGAGCGCGAAAAAGCGAAAGCCCGACAGGGCTTTCGCCGCGCGAGCGCCGTAACGACAACGTGACTCGCATTTTTCTCATCGGGCGCTTATATCCCCAGCCGGAAGTCCGCTGGACGAGCCGCTCGCCAACCCGGTCAGGTCGGGAAGGGTGAGCGCGAATAGCGAAAGCCCGACAGGGCTTTCGCCGCGCGAACGCCGTAACGCTTGCGACTCGCATTTTCCGGCAAAAATCCCTATATCCCGCTCGGAAGTCGGGCGGACGTAGCTCTCGCTAACCTGGTCAGGTCCGGAAGGAAGCAGCCATACCGAATCTGCTACGGGTCGTTCCGGCTTCCACCTTTCCCCAGAATTTCACCAAAACACCCGCGCCATTCTGGGCACGCTTGCTATAGTCGCCTCATGGCCAAAAGCTCCACGCCCGCCCAGCCCTATCGCGTCCTGGCGCGCAAATACCGTCCCACCGACTTCACTGGCCTGATCGGGCAGGAGGCGCTGGTGCGTACCCTGTCCAACGCCTTTGCCACGGGGCGTATCGCCCATGCCTTCATGCTGACCGGTGTGCGGGGGGTGGGTAAGACCACCACCGCGCGCATTATCGCCCGCGCGCTCAACTGTATCGGTCCGGATGGCAAGCGCACGGAGCCCACCATTCAGCCTTGCGGGGCGTGCGAGCCCTGCATTTCGATTTCGGAATCCCGCAATGTGGACGTCCAGGAAATGGACGCCGCCAGCCGCACCGG
>DATEEB010000002.1:0-2475 GCA_035281345.1 Rhizomicrobium sp.
GCGACATGGCGGATGCGCTCAATGTCGGCCACCGAGGTGCCGCCGAACTTCATCGCAATCGTCGCCATTTGCCGGTTTGCCCCAATCTTCGCGGCGGCCTATGTAGACGGGGACGCATCCCGGCTCAACCCTCGAAAAGACATGGCGGATTCAGTCATTCCAGCGCCCTCTTTGGACCCGGACGAGGTCGCCAAATTCTCTGCGATTGCCGCGGAATGGTGGGATCCGGCGGGCAAATTCGCGCCCTTGCACAAATTCAACCCCGTGCGGCTGGGCTTTATCCGGGATCAGGCTTGCGCCCATTTCGGATGCGATCCCCGTGGCTTGCGGCCCTTTGACGGGCTTTCTTTGCTGGATATCGGCTGTGGCGGAGGCCTTTTGTCCGAACCCATGGCCCGGCTGGGCTTTGCGGTGACAGGCGCCGACGCATCGGATCGGAATATCGGGACGGCAAAAGCCCATGCCGCCCAATCGGGCCTGGATATCGACTACCGCGCCGCCACCGCCGAAACCTTGGCGGCGGAGGGCCGCGCCTATGACGTGGTCCTGAACATGGAGGTGGTGGAGCATGTGGCCGATGTATCCGCCTATCTGAAGGCCTGCACCGCGCTGGTGAAGCCGGGCGGACTGAGCTTTGTCGCCACCTTGAACAAGACCCTCAAGAGCCTGGCCCTGGCCAAGATCGGGGCCGAGTATGTGCTGAACTGGCTGCCGCGTGGCACCCATGACTGGAACCGATTTATCTCCCCTGCAGAACTTAAAGTAACACTGGAAGAGAGCAGCCTAACAATATTGAAAATACAGGGTGTTTCCTTCAATCCGCTAAGCTGGGACTGGCATCTTTCATCCGATGTTGATGTGAACTACATGATGGTGGCGAAGCGGTAAAAAAGATGGATCCCCTTCCCTCGCGGCTGGGCGCCGCTCGCCGGGGATGACATCACGCTAAGGCGTGATGTCAATTGGCGCCTTCCAGATCCGGCGGCAGGGGCGCGACGTCCAGGCCCTCCTCCACCAGTTCCTTGGCTTCCTTATGAGTCGCCTCGCCATAGATGTGGCGGTTTGGCGTCTCACCATAGTGAATCTTGCGCGCTTCCTCGGCAAAATTGGGACCGACATAGTCGGCATTCTCCTGCACATATTTGCGCAGGCCGGTCGCGAACTGGCGCATCTGCTTGGCCTCGGCTTTGGAGCGCACGCTCTTCTTGGTGCCGGCAACCGCAGGCGCCATGATGGCCTTTTCGATGCGGATGGAATTGCAGGACGGACAGCTCAGATGCCCGCTGCCCGACTGCGCGTCGAACGCGGCACTGTCGCGAAACCAGCCATCGAACTCATGCCCCCGATGGCAACGCAGCGAATACGCAATCACCGAACACGCTCCTGACAGCCTGCCCCCAGGACTGTGTCGTAATTTGTATACAAAGGATGATGTGGGGGCTGGCGATTCGCAAGCGTTCCAACCTGTCGAGGTTAACGCCCCGCTTTACGGGCCCAGAAAAGCGCGCTCGTGCCGCAGACTGGGAACTTTCTCTCGCGCCTGCAAAGAAAGCGCGGGGTCGATCTTCGCCAAGATGACGCCCGGCTCAGTCCCTGCCTCCGCCAGGATTTCACCCCAAGGCGACACGATCAGGCTGTGGCCATAGGTTTTGCGGCCATTGGCGTGCGTACCCCCTTGTGCCGGTGCAATCACAAAGGCGCCATTCTCGATGGCGCGCGCCCGCAGCAACACATGCCAGTGCGCCTCGCCGGTGGGCACAGTAAAGGCGGCCGGTATGGTAAACAGGAAGGCGCCTTTCTGCGCCAGCTTGCGATAAAGATGCGGAAAGCGCACGTCATAGCAAACGCTGAGGCCGATCGCGCCCAGCGCGGTATCGGCGACGACCGCCTCCTCGCCGCCGGCCACCGTGCTGGACTCAGCATAGATTTCGCCGTTCGTCAGCGCCACGTCGAACAGATGGATCTTGCTGTAACGCGCGGCGACCGCGCCATCGGGCGCGAATAGAAAACTGCGATTTGCGGTTTTGCTGTCGCTGACCTTGATCGCCAAGCTGCCGATCAACAGCCAAATATTCAATTCCCTGGCCAGCGCCGAAAAGGCCGGCAGCGCCGGATCGTGCGCCTCATAAAAAGATTGCGCCAGTTTGGCGCCGCCATCCGGCGCCATCAGCGTGGTGTTTTCAGGGGTGGCGATAAAATTAGCGCCCTGGGCGGCCGCTTCGCGCACCAGCGCGATAGTGTGGCGGATATTCTCCGCCACATCGTCGCTGGAGCGCAGCTGAACGCATGCAGCCTTGAAGGAGGCCGCCCCGAATGCCGTCATGAAGCTATTTTACGCGATCCTGGATCTTGGCGATACCGGCGCGGGTGCAGACTTCGTCCTTGTCGCCGCCCGGCGCACCGGAAACCGAAAGCACCGCGACCCTATTGCCGCCGGCCATGATCGGGACCGCGCCCTGGCGGGCGGTGTCGATC
>DATEEB010000003.1:0-16662 GCA_035281345.1 Rhizomicrobium sp.
GACCGGCATACAGCGCGCGAATGGCCTCCTCATAACCGGGCGCATTGCCCACCAAGGCGGTGGCAAGGCGGTAGGCGGCGTCACGCAATTGGCGCTGGCGGGCCTTGGGATTTCGGCTGGCTTCCTCCACCAGCTTGCGCAAAGCAACCGACGCCCCACCCGGTTGGGTCGCCAGCCAATCCCAGTGCCGGGGTAGCAAGGTCACTTCCCGGGGGGTGACCCCCAGTTTGGGGCGCCCCGGACGCGGTCCCTCACCGCCGGGCGGAAATCGCGGGTCAATGTCCACCACCCGGCCGGTCTGGCGGTCGAAAATCACGCAATCCGCCATATCCCGGCAAGCGCCATAAACTTGCGGCAGGGTGCCAGAGGCGATGTGATCAAAGCCGGAAAAGGCGGAATAGCTCATAGTCTATATTTATCCGGATGAAATACTAAAATCAATATATCCGGGTAAAAGTAAATTGCTTGTTTGGCTTGATGCCCCGCCCTCCAAGGTTCATTTAAGGGAGGCAATCCAGGCCGCCCCATGTTCATCCAAACCGAAGCCACCCCCAATCCTGCCACCCTCAAATTCCTGCCCGGCCGCGAAGTGATGGGCGAAGGCGCGGTGGCGGATTTTCCCAGCATCGAGCAGGCGGGCCGCTCGCCTTTGGCCAAGGCGCTTTTCACAATCCCCGAAGTCAGCCGGGTCTTCTTCGGCTCCGACTTTATTTCCGTGACCAAGCGCGACGGCGACTGGAAGCATCTGAAGCCCGCCATTCTGGGCGCGGTGATGGAGCATTTCACCCGCGGCGCGCCCTTGCTGGAAGGAAGCGCACAGGAAACCGAAGAGAGCTATAGCGCGGAAGACAGCGAAGTGGTCGAGCAGATCAAGGAATTGATCGAAACCCGCGTGCGTCCGGCGGTGGCGCAGGACGGCGGCGACATCATCTTCAAAGGATTTGACGGCGCCAGCGGCGTCGTCTCGCTGCATCTGCAAGGCTCGTGCGCGGGATGCCCGTCTTCCACCATGACGCTGAAGAACGGTATCGAGAACATGCTGCGCCACTATGTGCCCGAAGTGACAGCGGTCGAAGCGGTCTGATGTCTTCTTCCGTCTCACATTCGGAGGAAGCCTATCTCGCCGAACCCGATCACGCGGTCGCCGACGCGGCGCTGGACACGATTTTCCGCAGCGCGCGCACCTTGCGCAAATGGCAAGACAAGCCGGTTTCGCCGGCCCTGTTGATGGCGATCTACGATTTGATGCGCTGGGGTCCGACCGAAAGCAACATCACCCCGGCGCGTTTTTATTTTGTGGTGTCCAAAGCCGCCAAGGCGCGGCTGGAGCCTTTGCTGGATGAAGGCAATCGCGTCCAGACCATGACGGCGCCCGCCACGGCCATCATCGGTTATGACTTGGACTTCCCGGCTACGCTCGCCACGCTCGCGCCGCGCACCGGTGGCATGGCGGAGCAGCTCAAGCAGGACCCCGAAAAGACCCGCTTTATGGCGATGCGCAGCGCAGGCCTCCAAGGCGGCTATTTCATGGTCGCGGCACGCGCCCTGGGCCTGGATTGCGGGCCTATGTCCGGTTTTGATCGGGATGGTATAGACAGGGAATTTTTCGCCGGCACCGCCATAAAATCCTATTTCCTTTGCAATCTGGGTTATGGCGATCATGCAGGCCTGCGCGCCCGCGCGGCGCGCCTTGGCTTCGACGAAGCCTGCAAGATTCTGTGAAGACGCTTGCCGTGGATACGGCCCTGGGCGGCTGCTCGGTCGCCCTGCTGAACGGCGGGGATATTCTCGCGCACAAATTTGAAGCCATGGAGCGCGGTCATGCCGAACGGCTCGCGCCGATGGTGGAGGAAACCATGACAGTGGCGGGCGTGGGTTTTTCCGCGCTCGAACGTCTTGCGGTGACGGTGGGGCCCGGGACGTTCACCGGGCAGCGCGTGGGCTTGGCCTTCATGCGGGGCTTGCGGCTGGTGCTGCAAATCCCTTTGACCGGCGTGACCAGCCTGGAGGCAATCGCCGCCGCCGCGATGGCCGAAACCGGAAACATCAAGGCCGCCGCCATCCATGACGCGCGCCGGCAGGAAGCCTATCTGTTGCTGAAGGATGGCGAAGCGGTTGTGCTGGAGCCCCAGGTCATGCCGTTCCAAGATGCGGTGGAACGTATCCGCGCCTTCGGACCTTGCGCCTTGGCTGGAACCGGTGCGGCCGCCGCCGTTGAAAGTCTGGGCGGCGCTTTTGTACCGTCCGCCATTCGCCAGCCTGATGCGGTGTGGGTCGCCCGCTTGGCGCAAAAAATGCCGGCGCCCGCCCATGCGCCGGGCCCGCTTTATTTGCGCGCCCCTGACGCCAAATTGCCGGGCGGGAGGGTTTTGGCATGATCGCACTGCTGGATGCGGGCGCAGACACAACGCCGCTTGCGGCACTGCATGCCGCCTGTTTCGACAAGGCCTGGGATGCGGACGCCATCCGCAGCATGTGCGCCTCACCCGGCACCTTCGTTTTTTGGGAGCAGAACGGATTTGTCATGGCGCGTGTGGCCGCCGGCGAAGCGGAAATCCTCACCTTGGCGGTGGACCCCAAAGCCCGGGGCAGGGGCCTGGGCCGTAAGCTGCTGGACGCTGCCATCGCCAAGGCTACGGAACTGGGCGCGCAGGCCATGTTCTTGGAAGTGGGCAGTGACAATCCGCATGCCCTGGCGCTCTATGCCGGCCTGGGTTTTACCAAGGTTGGCATGCGCAAGGCCTATTATGACGGCAGGGATGCGCAGCTCCTCAGGCTTTCGCTACCCAGAAAATTCGCCTAACCTGTTCAGATGCCTGCACAACCAGGGGAGCATTCGGTGACGCGGATTGAGAAGGCCTGCGTGGACAAAGGCCTGAGGATGACCGACCAGCGGCGCGTGATCGCGCGCGTCTTGTCGGACGCCGCCGATCATCCCGACGCGGAAGAATTGTACCGCCGCGCCTCGGCGATCGATCCGCATATTTCCATCGCCACCGTCTATCGCACCGTCAAGCTGTTCGAGGATGCCGGCATCCTGGAGCGGCATGATTTTCGCGATGGCCGCTCGCGTTACGAGGAAGTGCCGGAATCCCACCATGACCATCTGATCGATGTGGCGACCGGCAGCGTGATCGAATTCCGCAACGAGGACATCGAAAAGCTGCAACGCCGGGTGGCGGAAGAATTGGGCTTTGAGCTGATCGATCACCGGCTGGAATTGTACGGTGTGCCCAAGGGGCGCAAGCCCCAATCGTGACATGCGCAAGCCCCAGTCATGACGTGCTGATGTCGGACGCCTGATGTCCCGGCTGCGCGCCGCTTTCATTGTCGCGGCTTTTCTTACGATCACTTTGGCATGCATGCCGGTGCAATGGCTGTTCGTCAAACTGCGCTGGCCTGCGGCCCGCACCTTTCCCCACCGCTATCATCGCGTCGTTGCCGCCCTGTTTGGCATGCACATCAAGGTCGCCGGAAAACCGGTTACCGGCGAAGGCGTGTTGATGGTGGCCAATCACACCAGTTGGCTCGATATCGTGATTTTCTCGGCGGCGGCGCCGATCTCCTTTATCGCCAAGTCGGAAGTCGCAAGTTGGCCCTTCTTTGGCACCCTGGCGCGGCTGCAGCGCACCGTCTTCGTGGAGCGTCAGCGCCGCAGTTCCACAGGCCAGACCCGTGACGTCATCCGCGACCGGCTGCTGGAAGGCGACGCGCTGGTGCTGTTTCCGGAAGGGACCAGCCATGACGGCAACACCGTGCTGCCTTTCAAAAGTGCGTTGCTGGGCGCCGCCGAAGCGCGGCTGGCGGGTGGCCAGCATGTGAAGGTTCAGCCGATCTCCGTGGCCTTTACCGGCCTGCATGGCGTGCCGATGGGACGCGAGAACCGGCCGTTGTTCGCCTGGTATGGCGATATGGAGATGGTGCCACATCTGTGGGAGGCGCTGCTGGCCGGGCCGCTGGATGTGGTGGTTCAGTTCCACGAACCGCTGAGCCTGGACCGCATGGACCGCAAAACCCTGGCGGCGCGCGCCCAGAAAATCGTGCAAACCGGCCAGGCCCAGGCTCTGGCGGGGCGGCAAACTTGAATTTGCGGCCCGTGAACCCGATAACCCTGCCACGCCGAAGGCGTGCTTGAGAAAACCCGTATGAAGAAGCTGTTCGTCAAAACCTATGGCTGTCAGATGAACGCCTATGACTCCGCCAAGATGGCGGATTTGTTGGCGCCTCTGGGCTATGCCAGGGCGGATGCGCCCGACGGCGCCGATATGGTGATCCTCAACACCTGTCACATCCGCGAAAAGGCCGCGGAGAAAGTCTATTCCGAACTGGGGCGGCTCAAGACGCTGCAAGCGCAAAAAGCGCAAACCGGCGGGCGGATGCTCTTAGCGGTGGCCGGATGCGTCGCCCAAGCCGAAGGCGAGGAAATCCTGGTGCGCCAGCCAGCGGTGGATCTGGTGGTGGGGCCGCAATCCTATCACCGCCTGCCGGAAATGATTGCGCGTGTCGCGCGTCAAAGCGGCCATGCGCTTCAGACCGATTTTCCGGCGCTGGAAAAATTCGATTCTCTTGTTCCGCCGCAATCTTGCGGCGTCAGCGCCTTTCTGACGGTTCAGGAAGGCTGCGACAAGTTCTGCACATTTTGCGTGGTGCCTTATACCCGTGGCGCCGAGCAATCCCGGCCGCCCGCCAATATCCTGCGCGAAGCGCGGCAGCTCGTTGAGAAAGGCGCCCGCGAGCTTGTGCTGTTGGGGCAGAATGTCAATGCCTATGACGGCGAAGGCTGGTCGCTGGCGAAGCTGTGCGATGGCCTTGCGGATATCGATGGTCTTGTCCGCATCCGCTACACCACCAGCCATCCCCGCGACATGGCGGACGATCTGATCGCCGCCCATGCGGACAATCCCAAGCTGATGCCTTATTTGCACCTGCCGGTGCAGTCGGGATCGGATACGGTGTTGGAAGCGATGAACCGCCAGCACCGGGCGGACGATTATCGCCGCCTGATCGAACGCATCCGCGAAGTGCGGCCCGATATTGCCCTCACCTCCGATTTCATCGTCGGCTTCCCCGGTGAAAGCGATGCCGATTTCGATGCGACCATGCAATTGGTGCGCGATATCGGCTATGCCGCCGCTTTTTCCTTCAAATATTCCAAGCGTCCGGGCACGCCCGCTTCCACCCTGCGCAAGCAGAT
The DNA here is from genome assembly GCA_035281345.1 of Rhizomicrobium sp. GTDB lineage: Bacteria > Pseudomonadota > Alphaproteobacteria > Micropepsales > Micropepsaceae > Rhizomicrobium. The sequence goes on from DATEEB010000003.1 coordinate 5,195, forward strand.
TCCCGAGGATGTGAAAAAGGCGCGGCTGGACACGCTGCAAAAGCTTTTGCTGGCCCAGCAATATGCTTTCGACGATTCCAGAATCGGGAATACCGTACCGGTTCTGTTCGAGAAAGCCGCGCGCGATCCGGGCCAGATCATGGGCCGCACGCCTTATATGCAGCCCGTGCATGTTCATGCCGACGCATCCTTGATCGGCAAGGTAGCTCCGGTCGAAATCCAAAGGCGCACCGCCAACAGTCTGCACGGGCGGCTTGCCGAAAAGAATGTTTTGGCATGAGCGCCAAGAAGACCTCCGGCGCCATCCTGGAATTTCCCGACAACAAATTGCTGCGCGCTTTGGGCGGGCCGCATGGCAAGCATTTCGCCCGCATCGAACAAAAGCTGAATGTCGGCATAGACATGCGCGGCAATCTGGTGGCGGTCGAAGGCAGGGACCGCGAACGCGCGGGCGCGATCTTAAAGGCGCTGTACCTGCGGCTGGAAGCGGGCGAAAGCGTCACCCAGGCGGAGGTGGACGCGGAAATCCGGTTCACCGACCAAGCCCGCATGCTAGCGCCGGGCGCGATCAAAACCGCATCTTCACGCGCCGTGCGGCCGCGTTCGCCGGTCCAGGCCGCCTATCTGGAGATGATGCGCCAATGTCCCTTGGTGTTCGGCATCGGTCCCGCCGGCACCGGCAAGACCTATCTGGCCGCCGCCTTCGCCGCCCATATGTTGTACGAAAAACGGGTGGACCGGGTGATCCTGACGCGCCCCGCGCTGGAGGCCGGAGAGCGGCTGGGTTTTCTGCCCGGCGACTTGAAAGAGAAGATCGATCCCTATCTACGCCCGCTTTATGACGCCTTGTTCGATGTCCTGGGCGAAAGCGCCGGCCGGTTGATGGAGCAAGGCGTGATCGAAGTGGCACCCTTGGCCTTCATGCGCGGCCGCACCCTGACGCGGGCCTTTATCATTCTGGACGAAGCCCAAAACACCACCCAGGCTCAGATCAAGATGGCCATGACCCGGCTGGGCGAGGACAGCCATATGGTCATCACCGGCGATCCTTCCCAAAGCGATCTGCCCGGCGGCGCGGCGTTGGGATTGAACGAGGCGCTCTCCTTCCTGGAAGGGGTGGAAGGCGTTGGCGTCACCCGCTTTAACGAAAAAGATGTTGTGCGCCATCCTCTCGTCGCGCGCATCGTGGCGGCCTATAATGGGCGCAGCAAACCATGAGCGGGATCATCTTGGCGATCGAGGATGAGCGGTGGCGTTCCCATCGTGGTCTGCAGGCGCGGCTGAAACGGGCGGCCGAGGTTGCGCGCAAGGCCGTCCGGTTGAAGGGCGATTTCACCATCCTGCTCACCGGCGACAAAAGGCTGCAAAGCCTCAATCATGATTTCCGCGGCCAGGACAAGCCCACCAATGTCTTGTCCTTTCCTGGGTCCGGCGGCTATGGCGGGGATATCGCCATCGCTTATGGCGTCACCGCCAAGGAAGCCAAAGCCGCGGGCAAGACCGTCTTGGCGCATGCGACCCATCTGGCGGTGCATGGTATCCTGCACTTGGCGGGTTATGATCACGAAACGCCCAAGGACGCCAAGGTCATGGAGCCGCTGGAAACCCGCATCCTCAAACGGCTGGGCATTGCCGATCCCTACCGGGCGCTGCCGCAATGAGCGACCATCCTTTAAGGCGCTTGTTTCAGAGGATCACCGGGCGCGGCGACGCGGCCGCCATGCGCGAAAGCCTGGAAGAGGTGATCGAGGAAAGTGAGCGGGAGTCTCCCGCTTTGTCGGCCCAGGAACGGGTGATGCTGGGCAATTTGCTGCGCTTCGGCGAGCTCAAAGTGGGCGATGTGATGGTGCCGCGCGCCGAGATCGTGGCGGTGGATGAGACCATCGGCCTAACCGACCTTATGCAGCTGTTCCGCGAAGCGCAGCATTCGCGCCTGCCGGTATTCCGCGAGACCTTGGACGACCCCACTGGGTTGATCCATGTGAAAGATGTACTGGGTCTGTTGGAGGGCAATGCCGAGGGCGCCTATTGCCTGTCGCCCCATGCCCGCATCGGCGCGCTGCTGCGGCCCATCCTGTTCGCGCCGCCTTCGATGCGCGCGCTTGACCTTCTGCTCAAGATGCAGGCCAGCCACACCCATTTGGCTTTGGTGATCGACGAGTATGGCGGCACCGACGGTTTGGTGTCGATCGAAGACATTATCGAGGAAATTGTGGGCGACATCGCCGATGAACATGACGAGGACGCCGCGGTGCTCAAGCCCGATGGCAACGGTTTTATCGCCGATGCCCGCATGGATCTGGACGACTTCAAGGCCCAGACCGGTCATGACCTTTTGGTGGATGGCGGAGAAGAGGATATCGAGGACATCGACAGCCTGGGCGGGCTGGTGGTGTGGCTGTTGGGCCGGTTGCCGCAACGCGGCGAAATCGTGAACCATCCCGATGGCACCGAGTTTCTGGTGCTGGAGGCCGATCCGCGCCGGGTGCGCAGATTGCGGGTCACCTTGCCCGCTTCGCGCGCCACCGAATGACATCCCTGACGCGATTGGGCGCGCTTGTCCGCGGGCTTTCCGGCCGGCGAGCCATGCTGGCGGCCTTCGCGCTCGGCGCGGTTTCGGCTTGCGGCTTCGAGCCTTTGGCCTTTTTTCCCGCCTTGCTTTTGGCTTATGCGGGGCTGGTATTTCTTTTGGATGAGGCCTTTTCAGGGCCGCGCAGGGTGCGCCGGGCGTGTCTGCTGGGATGGGCCTTTTGTTTTGGCCAGTTTCTGATCGGCTGGCACTGGATGGCTTATGCCTTCCTGATCTATCCGGACGCCAATCTGTGGCAATTGCCCTTCGCCGCCTTGTTGCCGGCCAGCGTCGCCCTGTTCGGCGCTCTGGCCTGCGGCGCGGCTATTCTTCTTTGGCGGGACGGGCCCAGCCGCATTCTTGTTTTCGCCATCGCAATGGCCATGGCCGAATGGCTGCGGGGCCATCTTTTCACGGGCTTTCCCTGGAATCTGTCGGGTTATGGCTGGGGGGCGTCGCTGGCGGTGCTGCAGTCGGCGAATCTGATGGGCGCTTACGGACTTTCGTTCCTCACCATTCTGTTGGGGTCGTCCTTGGCGGAATTGGCGGCGGCGCGTTGGCGCATGCCGGGCGCGATGCTCGCGCTCTTCGTCTGCCTGTGGAGCTATGGCGTGTATCGCCTGGCCAATACACCTTCCGGTGAGGTCGCTGGTGTAAGCCTTCGCCTGGTACAACCCAGTATTCCGCAAGCGGAAAAATACGTGCGCGAACTGGTGCCGCGCAATTGGCAGCGCTTGATGGCGCTTTCCGTTCAGCCGTCTTCAATGGGTAAAAAAGCGCCAACCCATATCGTTTGGCCGGAAGCCGCCATGGGATTTCCCGTGGCGGACGTGCCTGCGGCGTTGGCGCAGATTGCGCGTCTGACAGGGCGTGGCCAGACGCTGATCACCGGCTCTGACCGCATCCGGCGCGATGGGAGCGGGATCAAGGCCTACAACAGCCTTTATCTATTCGGACCAGGTGGCGCCCAACCGCTGGTCTACGACAAATTCCATCTGGTGCCGTTCGGCGAATATTTGCCCTTCGCCGGTTTTCTCAATCGGCTTGGCATCAAGCAACTTACGGTTGGTTCGGGCTTCGCGGCCGGCGATCATCCCCATGTTCTGGATGCGGGTATTGCTCCGCCGATGACGCCGCTTATTTGTTATGAGGTGATTTTTCCGCATGCGGTCGTGGACCCGGCAAGCCCGCGTCCTGGTTGGATGGTTAATATCACCGACGATTCCTGGTTCGGGCCTTGGGCCGGTCCGCAGCAGCATTTTCTCAGTGCGCGAGTGCGTGCCATTGAGGAGGGCTTGCCCATCGCACGCGCGGCAAACACCGGAATCAGCGCGATGATCGATCCTTTGGGCCGCGTGCAGGCCCAGCTGCCTTTGAATAGGATGGGCACCGTGGACTTTGGTTTACCGCAAGCGCTCACACCGCCGCTCTATGCACGTTTTGGTGACCTTATTTTTTTAATCTTTTTGGTTACTGCGGCATTTGCTGCTTTTGTGTGCGCGCATTGTTACGCGGCGGCCGCGCGGCGAAATTAGTAGTTTTAGTTATACTGGAGTTGGGGCAAGGTCCCGCCCGGTAAAATTCGTTCGAGACGTGCGTGCCAAAAAAACAAGCCAATCCCATCGATATTCAAGTCGGCAACCGCGTGCGTATCCGCCGCATGCTGATCGGCATGAGCCAGGAACGGTTGGGCGACCTTTTGGGGCTTACCTTTCAGCAAGTGCAGAAGTACGAAAAAGGCATCAACCGCATCGGCGCGGGGCGCCTGTTCGAAGTGGCGTGTATCCTCAATGTGCCGGTGGACTTTTTTTATGAAGGCGTCGCCGCCAGTCAATCCGGCGCCGGGGAGCCGGACGCGATGCCGGTGATGGATTTCGTTTCCAGCGGCGAGGGGCTACAATTGTCCTTAGCCTTCATGAAGATCAAGGACGTCAAGGTGCGCAAGCGGGTGCTGGATCTGGTTAAGAGCCTGGCCGAGGAAGAAGCCGAGAAGCCCTAGGCGCGGGCCTTTCGCGCCGTGAGTTCGTCGCGTTCGTACGCGTCTTTCGCTGCCGCTCAAGACCTACGAACTCGCTCATGCACGTTTTAGTGCACATCGCTCGTTGCTACGCTGCCGCTAGCAATCCTGCTCACGTCACGAAATGCCTCGCGCTGAGGCCTGCGTTTTTGACGTTCAGCGTTTCCGGCTGGCTTTTTCTTCCAGCCCCGATTGCCCTTCACGGGCTTTCAGCACGGCATAGACATCGTCCGGGGTGATGCCGCTGGCCGCCCACAAGACCAGCAGGTGATACAGGACATCGGCGGATTCCTTGGCCAGCTCGGTTTTGTCGCGGCTGATGGCGGCGATCACCGTTTCGGTGGCCTCTTCGCCGAACTTGGCGGCGCATTTTTCCACCCCCGCCGCCAGCAGCTTGGCGGTGTAGGACTGACTGGCATCACCGCCTTTGCGGGCGGCAATGGTGGCAAACAGACGATCCAGCGCCTCGGACATGACAGGGGATTAGCACAGCGAGGCCGGAAGGGAGAACTCTGTTGACATAGAGTACTCTGTAGTATAGAGTATAGGGAAAATGGAGGGCCTTGCCATGATCAGCGCCGAACAAGCCGCCTTGGCCCTGAAGGAGGCCGCCGCCACCGAAAAGCGCAGCGCCGAGGCCTACAGCTACAGCCTTTCGGCACCTTACTGTTTTCTCTGGGGCATCGTGTGGCTGTTGGGCTATGGCGCCCAAGCCCTGTTCCCTCCGGGGCCGTGGCTGGGCTGGTGGTGGATGGGTTTGAGCATGGCGGGCGCAGCGGTCAGCATGGTGATCGGACGTCGCCAGAACGTCCGACGCCCCGGCATGTCTTGGCGTATCGGCGTGGTGTTCTTGATTATCTGGCTTTTCACCCTCGCGCTGTTCGCCGTGCTGCATCCGAGAAACTCTTTGCAGGTCGGCGCCTATTTCCCACTGCTGTTCGCGGCGATCTATGCCGCGCTCGGACTATGGATGGGGCTGCGTTACATCCTGGTCGGCGTCTTCATGACGGTGGCCACCTTGGGTGCGTATTTTTATATGCGCGAATATTTTTTTCACTGGATGGCGCTGGTGGGCGGCGGCTCGCTGCTGCTCACCGGCTGGTGGATGCGGCGGGCCTGAGATGGAGCAGCCCGATCCCACGATCCATCAGCCGGTGCGCCTGAAGATCATGGCGGCCCTCAAGGCGCTTCCGGCCACCGAGCAGATCGAGTTTGTGCGCTTGCGCAAAATCGTGGACGCCACCGAAGGCAATCTTGGCGCCCACATCCAGACCTTGGAGCAGGCCGGCTATATCGCGGTAGAAAAGGACTTCGCAGACAACAAGCCGCGCACCCGCGTCAAGCTCAGTAAGCAGGGCCGCCGCGCCTTCGAGGATTACGTCGCTTATCTACGCGAGATCATCGCCGAGTAACGCCGTCAGCATTTTCAAAACAAGGAGCGAGAAATGAAAATTTCCCGGATTGCGAAGCTATGCCTTTTCGGTTGCACACTGGCCACAAGCGCATTGGCCGCCGATGTGACCCTGACTGTTGACGATGTGAAAACCAGCAACGGCCAGATTCTTGCCAGTCTATGCGACGATCCCCAGGCTGCATTTCCGGGATCGTGCCGGACCTATGCCGTCAAGGCTCCGGCACAGGCGGGCGCGACCATCGTGATTTTCAAGGATGTGAAGCCGGGTGCCTACGCTATTCAGGTGGCGCATGACGAGAACGGGAACGGCCGCCCGGATTTTCCGCAGGAAGGCTTTGCCTTCGGCAATGACATGGTGTTTCCGCCGACTTTTGCAGGCGCTTCCATTGCCGTGTCCGGCGATACGGCCGCCCATGTCCGGCTGCTTCATATGCTGAGCAACGGCGCCTCCACTATCGGTACCAACGGCGTGCCGCCACCTATGGGGGTCATAAAGATCGACCTGCGCGATGATGGATTGTACGGCGAGCTGTATGTGCCGGCGGCGCACAAAGAGTCCTTGCCATTGCTGATCGCCATTGGGGGATCGGAAGGCGGCCTGGACATCATGAGCAGATTCACGGCGGCCTTCGCTCAGCATGGCTATGCGGTTCTGACGCTGGCTTGGTGGAAAGAGCCGGGCCTGCCGCAATCCATCGAAAACGTGCCGCTGGAATATTTTGACCGGGCCATCGCCTGGGCCAAGGCGCGGCCCGAAATCGCGCCCGGTCGCATCGCCATGCTGGGCTGGTCGCGCGGCGCGGAAGCGGCCTTGCTGGTCGCCGCCCGCAATCACGATATTCATGGCGTGATCGGCATTGCGCCCAGCGCCTTTGTCTGGACCGGGCTGAATTTCGCTAGCCCCGGTGCCAGCAAGCCCGCCTGGACGGTGGCGGGCGTGCCGCTACCCCATGTGGCGCCCGGCCCCTTCCGTCCCGGCGCGCCAATGGCTCAGATGTTCATGGATTCGCTGGCGATCGCCGATGCGCGGCCGGAGGTTTCCATTCGAGTAGAGAATATCCAAGCCCCGGTGCTGCTGCTGTCGGGCTCCGATGACCGGGTATGGCCATCCAATGAGATGGCGCAGCGGATTGGCGGCCGTTTGCGCGCCCGGAATTTTGCCTATTCGTTCGAGCACAAGAATTATGACGGCGCTGGGCATAGCATATTCATTGGCGATCCAGCCGCGCCGCGCCGCCCGGATTCGGCAAGCATCGACGCTTTCATGGGCGGCAGCGCCGAAGCCAACAGCGCCGCGCGCGCCGACAGTTGGTCGCGCATCCTGTATTTTCTCGAAACCGCTCTGAAGTGAAGGCGCAGGCCATGGTTCATTCCACAATGGGCAGCGTGCATATGGTCACGGCGCTGGCGGCGATTGTCCTTGGATGCGCCGTAACGATCTTGCCCAAAGGCCGCGCGCCGCATCGTTTGCTGGGCTTGGCATATGTCTTCGCCATGCTGCTGACCAATATCAGCGCATTGATGCTCTATAACCTCACAGGACGCTTCAATCTCTTCCATGCGTTCGCTCTGCTAAGCCTGGTCCTCACTCTACCGGGATTGCTGATGCCCATAATGCGGCCGCGCAATTGGATTTTTCATCATGTCCATTTGATGGGCTGGTCTTATCTGGGGCTGCTGGCGGCGGCCGCGAACGAAGCCGCAATTCGCTTGCCCTTGCACCTCGATACGGCGCCGCGCATTCTTGCCGCCGGCGCGATCATCGCCGTAGGAACGGGAGTGGTGGGATTCATACTGCGCCCGCGATGGGAGCGCGCCGCGCACAATCTTACGCCCGCCGGCAGGCGCTAAAGCCCAATCCGCGCCCTTACATCGGCTGGGGTCGCCCCGGCCTGCCTTAGGCTTTGCAGGCTGACGGCCCCGTCGCGTTTGGAAAATTTCTTGCCCGTTTCGTCCAACACCAGGGCGTGATGTGAATAGGCTGGTTCCGGCAATTTCAACAGCGCTTGCAACAAACGCTGGATATGGGTCGCCGATAGCAGGTCTTCGCCCCGGGTCACCAGGCTCACTTGTTGATGGGCGTCATCCACCACCACGGCCAAATGATAAGAGGTCGGCAGATCCTTGCGCGCCACCACAATGTCGCCGAAACGAAAGGGGTTGACTGCATGGCGCAGGCTGCGCTCCACAAAGGTCAGCGGACCGGTCAGCTGCGAGGCTTTGGTCACGTCCAAGCGCAGGGCATAGGATTCCCCCGCCGCGATGCGCCGCATGCTCTCTTCCTGTGCCAGGGCGTGGCAGGTGCCCGGATAGACCGGCCCGTCGGGACCGTGCTGGGCCTCGCCCGCCCGGGCGATTTCGGCGGCGATTTCTGCCCGGGTGCAGAAGCAAGGATAGACCAGACCCTGCGCTTTCAGATGCACCAAGGCTTCGGCATAGGCGCCCATGCGGGTGGATTGCCGCAACGTGGGTTCGTCCCAGGACAGCCCCAGCCATTTCAAGTCATAGAAAATCGCCTGAATGAATGCGTCCTTGCTGCGGCCCTTGTCGATGTCCTCGATCCGAAGCAGAAAATCGTCGCCGCTTTCATAGGCGGTGATGGCGGCATAGGCATGGCCCAGATGCAGCAAGCCGGTTGGACTGGGCGCGAACCTTGTGACAATCATGCTTTTCTCATGGTCGCGGCCCGCGAGGCCCCTGCCTCGGGTTCGCGGCCGCTCCGTAATTCTAACCGATAAAGCACGTCCATGGCACTTTCCGGTCCCGTTCTTGTGCCGGCGCGCGGTCCCGCTACCCATCTGGTGGTTCTGGTGCATGGCTATGGCGCCGACGGCCAGGACTTGATCGGCTTGGCGGAACACTGGCAGGGTTTGATTCCCACCGTGGCTTTTGCCGCGCCCAATGCGCCTGCGCGCATTCCGGATGGACCTGGCTATCAATGGTTTCCCATTTCCCGTATCGACCCGCATGAGATGCGCAAGGGCGTGGAAGGTGCCGCCCCCCTGCTCGATGCCTATCTGGATGCGGAGCTGGCGCGCCTAGGTCTGCCGCCCGAGCGGTTGGCGCTGGTCGGTTTTTCCCAGGGCGCTATGCTCTCGCTGCATCTGGGTTTGCGGCGCAGAACAGGACCCGCCGCCATTGTGGGATTTTCCGGTTTGCTGCCGGGTGTGCCGCCGCCTCTAGAGAACAACGCCAACGTCCCGCCCATTCTTTTGACCCATGGCGACAGCGATACCGTGATCCCGCCCCAGGCCATGTTTCTGGCGGCGACCCAGCTGGGCTTGGCCGGCGCGGCGGTGCAATGGCATCTGGCGCCCGGCATGGGCCATGGCATCGATCCGGAAGGCCTGGCCCTGGCGGGCCAATTCCTCAACCTGGCCTTTCGCGGCTTGTTGAAAACCGGCGGCGACGTGCGCTGCGTCTACAAACCGTCATAACGAATCGGTTAACCTATTGAGCAAGTACGGGGCTTGGCCCTAAAGTCGCGCGCGCAAAAAGGAGACTTGGTCTTCCGGATACTGGTTTTTGCAGGATTTCTTTCGTGCTAGCCGTGGCCACCATCCCCAGGGCGGCAAGCGCCAGCCACTGCCCGGCGTTGGTGCTGAACGCCGATCATCGTCCGTTGAGCTATTATCCGCTGTCCCTATGGTCCTGGCAGGACACCATCAAGGCGGTGTTCCTGGAGCGGGTGACCATCCTGGAGGAATATGACCGGGTGGTGCGCTCGGCCCGCGTCGAGATGAAGCTGCCTTCGGTAGTGTCGCTCAAGACCTATATCAGGCCCGCCCGCCGTCCCGCCTTCACGCGTTTCAATGTCTTCCTGCGCGACCAGTTCGAGTGCCAATATTGCGGCGATCCCAAGGACCTGACCTTCGATCATGTGATTCCGCGCAGCAAGGGTGGGCGCACCACTTGGGAAAATGTCGTCACCGCCTGTTCGCCCTGCAATCTCGCCAAGGGCGGGCGCATGCCCAACCATGCCAAGATGCATCCCCGCATCAGGCCGCATCAGCCCACGGTAATCGAGCTGCGCGAACATGGCCGCCGATTCCCGCCCAACTATCTGCATGAAAGCTGGGCGGATTATCTCTATTGGGATTCGGTGTTGGAACCGTAGGGCGCGGTCCTTTTGCGTCCTGAGTTCGTCGCGCCTTCGCTCATGTACGTCTTGTACACTTCGCTCGGCGCTCCTGCTCAGGCCGCAAAATTCCTCGCGCCTTAAATTTTTTCTGAGAGCTTGATGGCAATCCGGCAGCCCGCCTTGATCGTTTCGCTCAGCAATTTGTAGCCCGGCGCCTGTTCTGCGCCGGCCGCTAGGGCGGTATTGCGATGGGCGGCTTCGTCGGCGCGAAAATCTTCGATGCTTGCTTTCAGCGCGGGATCCTTGTCCTCAAGCGCCGCGATCTGGGAGGCATAGTGTTCGTCAATCACTTCCTCCACCGCGGCGGTACAGGCGAAAGCTGCTTTCTCGCCCAGCGCGGCAGTGGCCGCGCCCAAAGCAAAGCCTGCGACGCGCCATACCGGCTCCAGCGCGGTGGGGCGCACCCTTCGCTCGTTCACCAGAGCGTCAAACGCTTTCAAATGACGCTGTTCTTGCTGCGCCATATGCGCAATGGTTTCAACGCTGGTGGCCGCACCATGGCGGCGTCTTAGAACAGCGAGCTGGCCCTCATAGATGCGCACCGCCCCATACTCGCCGGCATGATCCACCCGGATCATGGATTCAATGTCGGGCGCGGACCCGGGCGCGGTGGGTTTAGGTTTACGCGGCATGCTTGCGGCTCAACAACACGGCGCCGGTTCCGGCGATCAGCAATGAGACTATCGCATTATAGGCCGCCAGAGACAGGCCGAACAGGCTCCAGGTCACGGCGTTGCAGCTGACTTCCGGCGGCGGCGCGCCCGAACCCATCACATAGGGATGATCAACGGTACAGGCTCCGGGACCGGGCAAAATTCCCATCTGCATGCCGGTCTGATAAGCGCCGATCAGGCCGGATACAGCCACCAGCAACACCGCCATGACGGCCAGCAACCGCGCATCCTGCCCGCAAAAACTTGCAGCCATCAAGGCAAGGGCGGCAAGGGCGATGAAAATGGCAACTTGCCATTGCGCCGTTATCACCACACCCGATAGCGCCACCGCGCCGATGATGAGAATTACCAGCAGGCGCCTGTCCCATTTCCATATCGACAGCCCGATGGCGGCGATAAGTATCGCCGCCATGTGCGGCCAACGCTGCCAATGGCACATTTCGCAGGGCGGTAAATGTTTAAGATATTGAAAGCCTAGCGCGCCCAGCAGCAATGACGCTGCGCCAGCGCCCATCATCGCGGTAATCTTCTCATCACGAATCATGACGGGAATAAATCTTTCGGGTGTCGTGCAATCGCGCTACAAATATCGCCGATCTGCGCAGTCTAGGCAAACCGCCCCTGCTTTTTTGGAAAATGTGTTGTTTAAAAAA
>DATEEB010000004.1:0-4309 GCA_035281345.1 Rhizomicrobium sp.
TTTCTGGGCCTGTTTAGGCAGCGTCGGAGCTGGCGTTCTCGACGCGCTCGGTGATGCGGGCAGACTTGCCGGTGCGGCCGCGCAGGTAATAAAGCTTGGCGCGACGCACCTTGCCCTTGCGCACCACCACCACCGAATCCACCAGCGGGGAATAGATCGGGAAGACGCGCTCGACGCCTTCGCCATAGGAGATTTTGCGGACCGTGAAGGCCTCGTTCAGGCCAGCGCCCTGGCGGGCGATGCAGACGCCTTCAAAAGCCTGGATGCGTTCGCGCGTCTTGTTCTGCTTGGTCTTCTCGTCATAGGTGACGTCCACCACCTTGACGTTGACCTTCAGCGTGTCGCCGGGACGGAATTCGGGCAGCGCCTTGGCCCGCACGGCCTTCATCTGCTCGGCTTCGAGCTGCTGCAACAGGTTCATTTTCTAACGTCTCCGGGCGCAAAAGGCGGATTTGAGCCGGGGCGTATAGCCTAGCGCTTGTGTTTTTCATAGAGGGTCCAAAGATCGGGCCTGAGCCGCCGGGTCAGGTCTTCCGCTTCGTCCCGGCGGAATTTGGATATTTCCGAGTGATTTCCGCTGGTTAACACGTCCGGAATGGGGCGGCCTTCAAAGCTCTGCGGGCGGGTATAATGGGGGTATTCCAGCAGCCCGGCGGCGAAGCTTTCCTCGGCGGTCGAGGCAGGATCGCCCAACACGCCCGGGATCAACCGCACACAAGCCTCGATCAGCGCCATGGCGGGAATTTCCCCGCCCGCCAGCACGAAATCGCCCAGGCTGACTTCCTCCATCTCACGCGCCTGGATCGCCCGCTGGTCCAGGCCTTCGAAACGGCCGCAGAGCAGGATCGCACCCGGCCCCGCCGCCAATTCGCGCACCCGCGCCTGGTCCAGCCTTTGGCCGCGCGGCGACAGATAAATCAGCGGCCGGTTGCCCCGTTCCACCGCATCAATCGCCGCCGCCGCCACATCGGCGCGCATCACCATGCCGGGACCGCCGCCCGCCGGGGTATCGTCCACCGTGCGGTGCTTGCCCAAGCCATGCTCGCGGATGTCGCGCACCTCAAGCCGCCAGAGGTTTTTCTCCAACCCCTTGCCCAACAGCGAAACGCCCAGCGGCCCGGGAAACATTTCGGGGAAGAGAGTCAAGACTGTTGCGGACCAGCTTGTCATCGGTTTTGCGCCACCCTCGCGGGCCAAACTACGCTGCCGCTATGGCCCGCTCGGCGATGAAGGCAATGATCATTCGACATGATCATTGCCTTCATCGTCTTCAGGGACCGCCACGACGATAAACCCTTCGGCGATATGGATCACCGGCACCGTTTCCTTGGTGAAAGCCAGATGCACGCTGTCGCCGTCGGAGCGGGAAAATTCCAGCACATCGCTGGCGCCGAAATTGTGCAGCGCGATCACCTTGCCCAGCACCCGGCCGTGCGCGTCGCGCACTTCCAGCCCCATCAGATCGGCGTGATAGAATTCATCTTCGTCCGCTTCAGGCAAAGCGGCGCGGTCAACAAACAGCTCCGCGCCTTTCAGCGCTTCGGCCTGATTGCGGTCGCGCACCCCTTCAAACGCAATCACCGCCTCGCCCTGTTTGGCAGGACGAAAGGCGGTGATCACCAGCTTGCGGCCGTCCTTGGTATGCAGCGTGCCATAGCGCGGCAAGGCATCGGGCGTGGCGGTGAAGAGCTTTGCCCTCACCTCGCCCTTCAACCCCTGCGCGCCCATGACGGCGGCCAGAAGAACGTCCCGCGCCAATGTTATTGGGCAGCGGCTTCCGCGGCCTTGGCATTGGCCGCGGCGCGCTCCTGCGCCTTCTTCTTGGGCTGGGCCTTTTGCGGATTGTTGTGCTGGCGCGCCTTCACCAGACCGGCATTGGCCAGCATCTTGTGCACGCGGTCGGACGCCACCGCGCCTTTGCCGATCCAGCTCTTGGCCGCTTCCAGATCCAGCTTGATGCGGTCGGCATGATCCGACGGCAGCAGCGGATTGTAGAAGCCGATCTTCTCGATGAAGCGGCCGTCGCGCGGATTGCGGCTGTCGGCGATGACGATGTTGTAGTGCGGGCGTTTCTTGGTGCCGCCGCGGGCAAGACGAATACGAAGAGCCATTTTTACTTCCTTTCTCAAATTGTCATTCCCGCTTACGCGGGAATCCATTTTCCTTTTGCTGGATGCCCGCTTGCGCGGGCATGACAGCGACTACCGCCGCCCCGGAAACAGTCCGGGCGGCAATCCACCGGGCATTGCGCCCATCATGCCGGGCATTTGCGGCATGCGGCCGCCTTTGCCCATTTTCTTCATCATGTCCGCCATCTGGCGATGCATTTTCAAAAGTTTGTTGACTTCGCTAACCTCCACGCCCGCGCCCGCCGCGATGCGCTTTCGGCGCGAGCCGTTGATCACATCGGGGTCCACCCGTTCCTGCTTGGTCATGGACTGGATGATGGCTTCCTGGCGGGTCAGAATCTTGTCGTCCAGGCCCGCCGCATCCAGCTGGCCCTTGATCTTGCCCACGCCGGGCAGCATGCCCAAGACGCCTTTCATGCCGCCCAGCTTCTTCATCTGATTCAACTGGGACTTCAGGTCGTTCATGTCGAACGACCCTTTTTTTATTTTGGCGGCGATCTTCTCCGCTTCTTCCTTGTCCAGCGTTTCGCTGGCCTTCTCCACCAGCGACACCACATCGCCCATGTCCAGGATGCGGCTGGCGACGCGGGCGGGATGGAAGGCTTCCAGCGCGTCCAGCTTTTCGCCGCTTCCTAAGAATTTGATCGGCGCGCCGGTAATGCTGCGCATGGAAAGGGCTGCGCCGCCACGGCCATCGCCGTCCACGCGCGTCAGGATGATGCCGGTGACGGCGACGCGGTCATGGAACGACTTGGCGATATTGACCGCGTCCTGGCCGGTCAGGGCATCGGCCACCAGCAAGGTCTCGTGCGGGTTCACCAGCGCCTTGACCGATGCGACTTCGGCCATCAGCTGTTCATCGACATGCTGACGTCCGGCGGTGTCCAGAATGACGGCATCATAGCCGCCCACCTTGGCCGACGCCATGGCGCGCTTGGCGATGTCCAAGGGACCCTGACCTGCGACAATGGGAAGGGTGGCGACGCCTGCCTGCTCGCCCAAGACGCGCAGCTGCTCCATGGCAGCGGGACGAGTGGTGTCCAGCGACGCCATCAGCACGCGCTTTTTTTCCTTGGTCTGCAACAGCAGCGCCAGCTTGGCGGAGGTGGTGGTCTTGCCCGAACCTTGCAGACCCACCATCAGAATGGGCGCCGGCGGCGAGCCGATCGACAGCGCGGCATTTTCCTGGCCCAGCGTCTCAACCAAGACGTCATGGACGATCTTGACCACCTGCTGGCCGGGCGTGACCGAGCGGATGACATTTTCGCCGATGGCGCGCGGCCGTACCTTGGCGATGAAATCGCTCACCACCGCCAAGGCGACATCCGCCTCGATCAGGGCGGTGCGGACTTCGCCCAGAGCGGCATCGACATCGGCCTCGCTCAGGGCGCCACGGCCGCGAAGCTTGTCGAAAACGCCGCTCAGGCGGGATTGCAGACTTTCAAACACGTACCAAATACTCCAAGCACTTTCGCCCCAGGGGGCGCAACGCGCTGCCTGGGGGCGATCCCCCGCGCCGGGCGGGGGACCGGAAAGACCTGTGGCTTTCCGGAAAAACGGCCGGGTTTTAGGCTCCGCTGACCCAAAAAGTCAAATGGCCGTCCGATGTCCCCCCATTTGACAGGATTTCTGGGGACACCGAAGCTCCACCCAACAAAAATATTGGGAGGATCCGCATGACCCATCTGAACCGCCGCCTGATGCTGGCGGGCGCTGCCGCCGCAGTACCGAGCCTGGCCTATGCGCAAGCCGTCAAACCGCAACTGGGCACGCCCTTGTCGGTGATCACCAATCCGCCGCGCGATTTCGGGCCCAACGCGCCCCCGCCCGGCTCACCCGATCCCGACATTATCCGCGTCGATCCCAGTTTCGGCCGCCTCTTAATCGGCCAGGAAACCATCCGCCGCGTCGCCACCGGCTTTCATTTCTTGGAAGGCCCGGCCTGGTCGTCGGTCGGCCTCTACACGATTTTCAGCGACGTCAAGAATGACACGCTCTATCGCTATTTGTGGGACACGGGCCAAGTCTCGATCATGCGGCGCCCCTCTTTCTCCACCAACGGCAATGCGTTCGACTTCCAGGGACGCCAGCTTTCCACCCAGGATTATTTCCGCCGCGTGGTGCGCTGGGAACTGGACGGCTCGATGAGCATCGTGGCCGATGCCTATGACGGCAAGCCG
>DATEEB010000005.1:0-7348 GCA_035281345.1 Rhizomicrobium sp.
CAAGGATGCCCAGGCGGAAGCCGCCGCGGCGCGGGGGCTGGAATGGCTCAAACCGTTGCAAGTGCTGGATGTGAAGGGCGACTGGGCGGAGGAAAAGCCGCAAGTGCCGCCGGGCGGCTGGGCCTTCCAATACCGCAACGACTATTATCCCGACCTGGACGACACCGCCGTGGTGGTGATGGCTTTTGACCGGGCGCGCCATGCGGGCTTGGCGCAGCAGCAATATGACGATGCCATCCTGCGCGGCGCCATGTGGGTGGGTGGCCTGCAAAGCCGAAATGGCGGCTGGGGCGCCTTCGACGCCGACAACAGCTATTATTATTTGAACAATATTCCCTTTGCCGATCATGGCGCGCTGCTGGACCCGCCCACCGAGGACGTGTCAGGCCGCTGTGTGGGAATGTTCGCGCAACTGGGCGTGGGTCTTGACGATCCGCGCCTGAAGGCGGGCGTGGATTATTTGATCCAGACTCAACGCGATGACGGCAGCTGGTGGGGCCGCTGGGGTGTCAATTACATCTATGGCACCTGGTCGGCATTGGCGGGATTGAATGGCGCGGGACTGGGCCCCGAGCACGCGACCATGAAGCGCGGCGCCGATTGGCTGCTGGCGATCCAGAATCCGGACGGCGGCTGGGGCGAGAATTGCGACAGCTACAAGCTGGATTACCAAGGCTATGAGCTCGCGCCTTCGACGGCCTCACAAACCGCTTGGGCGCTGTTGGGATTGATGGCGGCGGGCGCGGTGGATCATCCGGCGGTGGCGCGGGGCGTCAATTACCTGAAGGCGACGCAAGAGCCGGACGGATTGTGGAGCCAGCCGCATTATACCGGCGGCGGTTTTCCGCGCGTTTTCTACCTGAACTATCACGGCTACCCGAAATTCTTCCCGCTTTGGGCCCTGGCGCGCTACCGCAATCTGAAGAGCGGCAATTCGCGGCGGGTGGAATACGGGTTGTGATCAGCTCCACTTGTCATTCCCGGCCGAGCGTTGCGTTAGCAACGCGAGGGGAAGGGAACCCAGGTGGAAAGATTGGGTCTGGTCTATTCGCCTGGGTCCCCTTCCCTCGCATCGCGCTGAGGCGCGATGCTCGCCGGGGATGACAAGATGAGTTTTCGCCGATGACCGTTCTCGCTGTTACTGGCCTTGCCAAGGAAGCCAAGATCGCTGGTGTCGCTGGCGTGGTGGCGGTGGCGGGTGGCGGCGATTCAGACTGCTTGATGGCCAAACTCAACGCCCTGCATGGCGATCTGCGCGGGGTGATTTCCATCGGCCTGGCCGGCGCCCTGTCGCCGCATCTGAAAGTCGGCGATGTGGTGATTGCCGATCAGGTGATCTCGGGCCTGGAAAAATGGGATTGCCAGGAATCCTGGCGGGTGCGGCTGATGTCGCGTCTGCCGCAGGCCCATCAAGGCTCCTTGTTCGGCAGCGATGTGATCATCGAGAACGCCGAAACCAAGTCCGGCCTGCACGCCGCAACCGGCGCGCTGGCGGTGGATATGGAAAGCCAGGTAGCCGCGCGTTTCGCGGCAAGCCGCAATCTGCCTTTGGTCGGTTTGCGGGTGATTTCCGATGACGCCTCGCACATCCTGCCGCCCGCCGCTTTGGTGGCGATGAAACCGGATGGCGGCATTGCCATGGGCCGGGTGCTGGGTTCGGTGTTGCACAAGCCGGGTCAAGTGCCGGCGCTGATCCGCACCGCGCGCAGCTCGAACCTGGCCTTTGCGGAATTACTCCGCTGCCGCGATCTCTTGGGTGTCGGACTTGCCGGCCTTGATCTGTGACATCTTGTGTTCCACATGACGTGAGAACACGAACTCCGCCGGGCGCTGCTGCGAAAGGTCGATCTCGGGCGCGAAGGGGCCTTCGGTCTTGATGCCCTTCATCAGGATCGGCAGCATCTTGAGCGGGTGCTTGATGGCATCCGTCGCGGCGGTGCCTTCGAAACCGCAATGCACCATGCAATTGGCGCATTTCTCATACTTGCCGACACCGTACTTTTCCCATTCGGTGCCTTCCATCAATTCCGTGAAGGTCTTCACATAGCCTTCGCCCAGCAGATAGCAGGGCTTCTGCCAGCCGAACACGGTGAGCAGCGGCATGGACCAGGGCGTGCATTCATAGGTCTGGTTGCCCGCCAGGAAATCCATGAACAGGCTGGAGTTGGTGAAGTCCCAGTTCTTGCCGCCATTGCCGCGCGCCAGAATCTCGCGGAACATCGTCTTGGTGCGCTCGCGGTTCAGAAAGTGCTGCTGGTCGGGCGCGCGCTCATAGGCATAGCCGGGCGACACGGTGATGCCGTCCACGCCCATCGCCATCATCTCGTCGAAGAATCTTGCGGTGCGTTCCGGATCGGCGCCATCGAACAAAGTGCAGTTGATCTGGGTTCGGAAGCCGCGGTCCTTGGCCAGCTTGATGGCGGCCACGGCCTTCTCATAGGTCCCGTCCAGGCAGACGGATTTGTCGTGCATCGCCTTGTCGCCATCCAGATGGATCGACCAGGTGAAGTTGGGATGCGGCTTGTACTGGTCGATCTTCTTGGCCAGCAGCAGCGCGTTGGTGCATAGGATCACGAACTTGTCGCGTTCGATGAAGCCGTCCACGATTTTGGCCATGTCGCGGTGGAGCAGGGGCTCGCCTCCGGCGATGGAAACGGCGGGCGCGCCGCATTCATCGATCGCGTCCATGCATTGCTGCACCGACAGGCGCTGGTTCAGGATCTCATCGGGATAGTCGATCTTGCCGCAGCCGGCGCAGGCCAGGTTGCAGCGGAACAGGGGCTCCAGCATCAACACCAGCGGATATTTTCCGCCGGACAGATGCTTCTTCATCACATAGGCGCCGATCTTGGCGGCCTGGCGCAGCGGAAGTCCCATCTTTAAGCCCTCAACTCGGCGGGAAGACGAAACTCGATATGTTCCTTCTTGCCGTCCATCTGTTCCACTTGCACGTCTTCGATCCGGCCCAAGGCCTCGATCACATGCTTGACCAATTCTTCCGGAGCGGATGCGCCGGCGGTCAGTCCCACCACCTCTTTGCCGCGCACCCATTCCTCTTTGAGCTCGCTGCCGTCATTGATCAGATAGGAGGGGACGCCTTCCTCCAGGCCGATCTCGCGCAGCCGGTTGGAATTGGAGCTGTTGGCGGCGCCCACCACCAGGATCACATCCGCCAGCTTGGCCAATTCGCGCACCGAGGTTTGGCGGTTCTGGGTGGCGTAGCAAATGTCGCTGGTTTCCGGGCCCACGATATCGCTGAAGCGCTTCTTCAGGGCGACGATGATGCCCTTGGTATCGTCGATCGAAAGCGTGGTCTGGGTGATATAGGCGACCGGAGTGGCGGGCGGGATGGTCATACCCGCGACATCGGCTTCGTTTTGCACCAAGGTCACCGGCGCGCCGACCTGGCCCATGGTGCCTTCCACTTCGGGATGGCCGGCATGGCCGATCAGGATCAAGGTGCGGCCGTGCGCGACATAACGCTTGCCCTGATTGTGCACCTTGGAGACCAGCGGGCAGGTGGCGTCCAGCACCGGCAGACCGCGGTCCTCGGCGGTCTTCACCACCGATTGCGGCACGCCATGAGCGCTGAACACGGTGACGGCGCCTTCGGGCACTTCGTCCAATTCCTCGACAAAGCGCGCGCCCTTGTTCTTGAGCGTGTCCACCACATGCTTGTTGTGCACGATTTCGTGGCGGACATAGACGGGCTCGCCATATTTATCGAGCGCCTTCTCCACGATATCGATGGCGCGCACGACCCCGGCACAGAAGCCGCGTGGCTGGGCAAGAATGACTCGCATACTGGGTTCCTAGGCTCCAAAGAACTGACCACCCCCGGCCAGGTCCCGCCCGGCAGGGACCGGGACGGTATCAATCGCGCTGCAACATAGCCATTTTCCCCTTTCGCGGTAGGGGGTGCAACCCCTTCCGCGGTATGGATAACGGCGCTGGAACCTGGGGATGCCGCAATCGCCCCGGTAAGCCGCAGGAAAAGCGGCTGGCAAGGGGGCCGGTTTGGAGGCTAAAACCCTCGTCTGTTGCAGCTTGGTTTGCGGCCGGCCGGGGGGCCGAACGGCCGCCGACCAACCCAAAATGGGGCCCTATGTCCACGAATTCGCTTGAAGCGCCCGCGGTGCGGACTGGGGAGCTTCCCAAAGTCATTTCCGCCTCGGCCAAGCTGGTGGATGCCGCCTTGGACGCGGTTCTGCCCCAGCCTTCGGGCCGCCAGGCCCGGGTCCAGGAGGCCATGCGCTATGCCATCATGGCGGGGGGCAAAAGGCTGCGGCCCTTCCTGGTCCTGCATTCGGCCCGGCTTTTCGGGGTCGATGATTCGCGTTCCTTGCGGGTCGGCGCGGCGATCGAAGCCCTGCACACTTACAGCCTGGTGCATGACGATCTGCCCTGCATGGATGACGACGATCTGCGCCGGGGCCGGCCCACCACCCATATCGCCTTTGACGAGATGACGGCGGTGTTGGCCGGAGACGCGCTTTTGACTATCGCCTTTGAAATTCTCGCGGACGCGCGAACCCATCCCAGCGCCGATGTGCGTTGCGCCCTGATTGCAAGACTCGCGGAGGCCAGCGGGCATAGTGGCATGATCGGCGGCCAGATCATCGACATGCTGGCCGACCGGAGTTTCGGGGCGGAAGACGTGATCGACTTGCAGCGTCGCAAGACCGGCCAACTGTTCGAATTTTCCTGCGAGGCAGGACCGATCCTGGGTGGGGCCGACGCCGAGACCCGCGCCCGCCTGAAATCCTATGCCGAGGATATGGGCGTGGTGTTCCAAATCACCGACGATCTGTTGGATGTCACCTCCACGGCCGAAAAAACCGGCAAGGCGGTGGGCAAGGATGCCGATATGGGCAAGCAGACCTTGGTGACCCTGCTGGGGTTGGACGGCGCGCGCGCGGAGGCGCAAAAGCGCGCCCGCCGCGCCGTGGAAGCCTTGGGCCCTTACGCCGCCAAGGCGCCGGAATTGTCGGCTTTGCCGTTTTTTCTGCTGGACCGGGACAGCTAAAGTTCCACAAAAAGGGCGGATTCTTATGTTTCCGTTCTGGTCCCATTCATCTTTCGCACGTTACACGGGAGCATGAGGAGTTTGCCATGAACCGCATTTTGAAATCCCTTTGCCTGGCGCTGATACTGGCGGGTGCGCCCGCGTTGCTGGCGTTGCAAAGCAAGCCGGCCCAGGCGCAGGCCGCCGACCCGGCCGTGGCCCAGGTGCAGGGCTTTTACGATGTCCTGCTGGCGGCGATGAAGTCCGGCGGGACACCTAAGTCGCGCTATGAGAAACTGAAGCCCGCGGTGGAAAAGGCGTTCGACCTCAGCGCCATGACCGCGACCGCAGTAGGGCCTAGCTGGGCCTCGATTTCCGACGCCGACAAGAAGGCGCTGATCGACGCCTTCAGCCGCATGACCATCGCCAATTACGCCAAGAGCTTTGATTCCTTCGACGGCGAGCAATTCACTGTTGTGCCTGCCTCCATCGCGCGCGGCAGCGATCATTTCGTCAAGAGCAGTCTGAAGACTTCCAGCGAAACCATCGCCTTCAACTATCGCACCCATCAGGTGGGCTCGACGTGGAAGATCACCGACGTCTATCTGGCGGGCAATATCAGCCAGATGGCGCAGAAGCGGTCCGATTTCGCCGGCACGCTCGCCTCGGGCGGAGCTTCCGGTCTGGCGAAGCGCATCAATGCGCTGGCGGACCAGATGCTCAGCTGACGCCTCGCTTTTTTTAGTTTACCCCCATCCGTCACAGCTCAGGTCGCCTGCGGCGACACTTCGCTGTGACACCTTCCCCCTCAGGTGGCTTCGCCATGAGGGGGAAGGAAGCTGTCGGATGCAGCTGGTCGCTCGGCGGAATGCCTCGCTCGAGATCTCTGGATAATTCTATGATCTCGAGCCGCGTTCGGTCGGCGAAAGGTCTACTGGACCTTTCGCTTTTCCGGCTCACACTTCCGGATCAAATAGCTTCGCCAATTCCGGCGGCGGGCCCAGAAGCGCGGGCGACAAAAACAGCGTGGTCACCAGCACCCAGCCCAGGGAGATCATCAGCAATTCGCCCATGCTGGCGGTGCCGGGATGGATGCTAAGCCACAGAGTGCCGAAGCCCGACGCGGTGGTGGCGGCGGAAAAGATTACCGCGCGGGTCAGACTGGATGCCAGGAAGCAGCGCTGGCCATGCCGCCAGGCGATCACGAAATAGATATTGAAGGCCACCCCGATCCCCAGAAGCAAGGGTAGGGCGATGACATTGGCAAAATTCAGCCGCAGGTCCAGCAGCACACAGGTGGCCAGCGTCAAAAGACCGGCCAGCACCAGCGGCACCAATGTCACCAGCACACCGTGCATGCTGCGCAACACCAGCGCGAGCAGGACGGTGATGACCAGAAAGGACAGAATTCCCGCTTCGGTAAAAGCGCCCACAATGGTCTTGCCGGATTCGCGGATGGAAATCGGCGCGCCGGTGGCTTGCGGCGCCACGTTCAACACCTGATTGGAAAAATCCACCAAGGCGGCGGGGTCGCTGCTCGGATTTTTGGGAAAAACCTGAACGCGCGCGGTGCCATCCCTGGCCACCCAATCGGCGCGCAGATCGGCAGGCATATTGTCCACAGTGACCGGCGCGGCCCTGAGCGAGTCCGACACCTGACCCAGCATGGTGACGAGCCCTGGAATGAGCGCTTCGCGCGCCCGTGCGATAGCCTCAGGCCCGGTCTTTGCGACGGCGTCCAGCGCGACCGCCAGGCGGCGGGCCTCTTGGGCGGGTTTGTCCTGCGCCTGTCCGGCGGTGGCGCGCAGTTTTTCCGCCGTGCTTTTGAGAGCGGCGATTTCTTCCACCGGCGTGGGGGCGGGCAAGACATCGAAGGGATTGAGCGTGGCGTCCAACAGGCTGCTGGCGTCTGCGATCAGGGCCAGTTTTTCCTTTTGTTGGTCGGGCACGAAACTGGAAAGCGTGATGGTTTGGGACACCAGCGGCTCGTGCTGAAGGCGGCGGGCGATGGAATCGGCGTCCTGCAGCGACAAGGCCGGCACATCGATGGTGTTGGGCGATGTGATCGGGTTTTTCATCAGATCGAGCAGGGTGGAAACCGATTCCACCTTGGGGCTGCGCAAGTTCAAGGGATTGGAATCGAACTGCACGAAGGCCGTCAATCCCAGGGACAGAACGCCTGCCGCCGCGAAGACGCGAATAATGTTGCGGCGGTGCTTGGTCATGAAATCGTCCACGCGGCCGAGGCTTTCAAAGCCCACATCTTCCTTCTCGCCGGGCGGGTTGAGCAGCATCAGCATGGCAGGCAGCATGGTGATGGCAAGCAAGAACGCCACGATCATC
>DATEEB010000006.1:0-2118 GCA_035281345.1 Rhizomicrobium sp.
CCCCCCTGAAGGTATCAAAGCCATGGCGCCCAAACCCACCCGGCTCCGCGCCGCCCGCGCGAAGTCTTGGCATTTAAGTCTTAACCAGCGCTGCGGGGCGGGACAAGGACCAGAATGCCGCTTCCCCAGAGAATTACGCCCGAATTTGTCTCGAAGTGACCGGGACTTGCCCTTTCCGGCCACCTTGCGGCGGCCCTTGTGGTGGCCTTGGGGGCGGGCCAGGGGCAGGCGGGACATTTTGGCCCCCTGCGCGGCTTGCCTTTGGCAAGCCGCCCCAATAGGTTCGCGCGCTCCAAAACGGCGTTTTGGCACCCGTAGCTCAGCTGGATAGAGCACCAGACTACGAATCTGGGGGTCAGAGGTTCGAATCCTTTCGGGTGCGCCACCGTTTTACCTGCCGCCATCGCGCCTGACGGATTTCCGGCCCTCCGCTTTCGCTCCGGACGTTGCCTCGCCTGATGGCGACCGGGCCGTTCGCCGCTGGCAACACCCTGATGGGTGTTGCCCCCGCCTGACGGCGGTCGCGGCTCAACCTTTCGGGTGCGCCAGTTTTCGTTAGCGAGCGTAGCGAGCTTACGAAAACTGAGCGCCACGGAGGGCCGCCCTTAGCGGCCCGAGTGGGCGCCAGAGCACAGTCCCAAAACCGCAAGCGGGCGCCAGCACAGTCGCCACCGTCCCGACCCGGCATCCCTCTTTAACTTTATCGTCTGTTAATGGCGATTGCGAACAATGGGCCAGACCCTATGCCGGCGGCGCCCATGGCACTTCCACGTATTTCCGATGTGAAGCTTCCCGATTGGCACCAGGCGCCGGTCCAGGTGGCAGAGTCCTCCGACCGCGCCGGGACCTATGCGATCGAGCAGCTCGAAATCCTTCTTCAGCCCTTGCTGACGGCGGTCCCATCCAAGCGCGAACGTGTCTGGTTGCCGGCGCAGACGATCGCCTTCGCTGTCGCGGCCAGCGCGATCCTGTGGTCGGCGATCCTGTTCGTGGCGATCAGGCTGATCTGAAGTTCTTGCCCTGGTTCTGGACGCGCTTGGATATCGCTGCCAGGCTTGCGGGTCGAATAGCGTTTTCCGCCGCGAATTCGCCCTTTTCGGGGACTTCATGAAAGCCGAAGCGTCGGCGTGGAACTTCGCCGTCGTGTTGTGATGCCTGTGTGACATCGCACCCAACTGCGGCGCTTCCGACACAATTGGAGTTTATCGTCTTGGCGAGGTGCGCTAAATCTGGTGCTGGAAAGAAATTTCTCATCATGTCCGCCGAGTTGCTGCAAAATCCCGCGCCGAAAAAATTCCGCCTACTATCGGTGCTGGGCCTGAGCCGCCGCTCCGGTCCCGCCATGAAGGCGGGGCGGCGCGTCTATGCCATCGGCGACATCCATGGCTGCGTCGCGCTGCTCGACCAGATGCACCGCAAGCTGGTGGAGGACGCCGCCAAATACAAGGGCGACGTCACTATCGTTTATCTAGGCGACTATATCGATCGCGGTCCCGACTCCAAGATGGTGATCGACCGTCTGATCGGGCTGCGTGGTTTCCACACCCATTTCCTCAAGGGCAATCACGAAGCTGCCCTGCTGGATTTCCTCAGAGATCCGGAAAGTTATCAGGTCTGGCGCAACTACGGTGCGCCGGAAACGCTGTTGTCCTATGGCGTGCGCCCGCCGCTCTTCGCGGCGGCGGCTGATTTTATCCGGGCCCGTGACGAGCTCGTCGGGAAACTGCCCCAAGACCATCTGCGCTTCTTCGAGAATCTCGAATTGAGCGTTTCGATCGGCGATTATTTTTTCGCCCATGCTGGCGCCCGTCCCGGCGTCGAGCTGGAACAACAATGCGAGAAAGATCTGATCTGGATCCGCGATGAATTTCTCTTGTCGCATCATGATTTCGGCAAGGTCGTGGTTCACGGTCACACGCCACAGCCCGCTCCTCTATGCAAAAGCAACCGGATCAGCGTCGATACCGGCGCCTATGCCACTGGCCTGCTGAGTTGTGTAGTGCTGGAGAGTGAAACGCAGCGCTTTTTGCAAGCCGGGATCGGCCACGCCTATTGAGACTATTGCTTAATTGGCAGTGGCTTTAACGACCTAATGGATGCCGTCATTTCGAAGTGTTG
>DATEEB010000007.1:0-4199 GCA_035281345.1 Rhizomicrobium sp.
GGGTTCGGGCTTCATGCCCTGGCCCAACTCATACATCAGGCCCAGATTGTACATGGCGGCGGCATTGGCTTGGGCCGCCGAAGCGCTGAACCATTGCGCCGCCTTGGCATAGTCGCGCGCGACGCCTTTGCCGTCGCGGTAAAGCCCGCCCAGATTGTTCTGGCCCAGCGAGGAGCCGGCCGCCGCCGACAGCGACAGATAGCGCACCGCCTCGGGAATGTTTTGCGGCACGCCTTTGCCGTCCAGGTACAGGATGCCGATATTGTTCTGCGCCACCGCATTGCCCTTGGCCGCCAGCGGCTGCCATGCCGCCAGCGCCGCCTTATAGTCGGCGCGCTGAAAGGCTTGCGCGCCATCCTGCAGCGCATCGGCCAAGGCCGGCGGACCGGCAAAGGTCAAAAGGGCGGCAAGGGCGATGGCTTTGCGCATCGGTATCTCCAACCGGATTCGGGGCTGCAAGATACCATGCCGCGGCAGCCAAACACCGTCAGTTCTTCTTGGCCTCTTTCAGGATGTCGGCGATCATGTCCTTGCCGTCGGGACTGTGAATCCAGTTCTCGGCGGCGGCCAGGGTGGGAAACTGCAGCGGCACTTTCTGCGGCTTGTTGCGCTCAGGCACCGGCACCAGAACCTCGAAGGTTCCGGCAAAGCGCGCGTCCCTTGTCTCGGCGGCATAGGGCGGTTGGACCTGTTTTTTGCGCTTGTCTTTCATGCTGCCCATGGCCGCATCTCCCATCTGTTGCGCGGCTTCTAGCAGTTTTGTGCCCTAATGGTCAGCACGTTTTTTGCGGCCGATTCCCAGCTTTTCCCGCCATAGACGGGCGGCGATTTCCTCCACCTGGCCCTCGGCCAATTGGCCGAGCTGGAACGGGCCGTAAGCGGTGCGGATCAGCCGCGCCACTTTCAGCCCCAGCCGTTCCATCACCCGCTTGACCTCGCGGTTCTTGCCTTCCTTCAGGCTCACCGTCGCCCAGCTATACATGCCCTTGCTGCGTTCCAGGTCCGCGACGATGGGCCCGTATTTGATGCCGTCGATGGTGATGCCGGTGGCCAGTCTGTCGAGATCGGCTTGGCACACCTTGCCGAATAGGCGTACGCGATAGACGCGCGTCCAGCCGGAGGCGGGGATTTCCATGCGGCGCGCGATGTCGCCGTCATTGGTGAGCAAGAGCAGGCCTTCGGAATTGAAGTCCAGCCGCCCCACCGACACCACCCGGCCCAGATGCTTGGGCAGATTGGCGAAGACGGTGGGCCGGCCCTTTTCATCCTTGTGGGTGGTGACCAGGCCCGACGGTTTGTGATAGCGCCACAGGCGCGCGCTTTCGGGCTCGGCCAGCGGCTTTTCGTCCACCTGGATGACGTTATTTTCACCGACATTGAGAGCGGGCGAGGTTACCACCACCCCGTCCAGTTTCACCCGCCCCTCTAGAATGAGCTTTTCGGCATCGCGCCGCGAGCAGATGCCGGCGCGGGCAATGACTTTTGCTATCCGATCCCCGATGGGCAATGCTATCTCCTGAGCCCGAAAGGCCCTGCGATGAATGATGCGCAAGCCATAGCATTGGCGCTGGAAGAAGCGAAATCGGCCGCGGCGCGCGGAGAAGTGCCAGTGGGCGCGGTGCTGCTTGCCGCCGATGGCGCGCTTTTGGCGCGCGATGGCAACCGCATCCTGGAATTGAAAGACCCCACCGCCCATGCCGAGAT
Organism: Rhizomicrobium sp.; assembly: GCA_035281345.1. Taxonomy (GTDB): domain Bacteria; phylum Pseudomonadota; class Alphaproteobacteria; order Micropepsales; family Micropepsaceae; genus Rhizomicrobium. The sequence continues at coordinate 1,705 of DATEEB010000007.1, forward strand.
GCTGGTGATGCGCCAGGCCGCCAAGATATTGCGCAATGAGCGGCTGATCGGCACCACCCTGTATGTGAGCCTGGAGCCTTGCGCCATGTGCGCGGGCGCCATGGCCATGGCGCGGGTGGGGCGGCTGGTGTTCGCGGCCTGCGATCCCAAGGGCGGCGCGGTGCTGCATGGGCCGCGTTTTTTCGAGCAGCCCACCTGTCATCACCGTCCGGCGGTGACGCAGACCGAACCGCATGCGGTGGAAGCGGGGGAGATCTTGAAGGATTTCTTCCGGGCCAGGCGTTCTTAATTGTTGTCATGCCCGCGAAAGCGGGCATCCATCTTCTTTTAAACCGGAAAATGGATTCCCGCTTACGCGGGAATGACAATTTAGCGTTTAAAACCAGCCTGGCGAAAATCCGGGAAAACCAAGCTGCAACACTTCGCGCGCCGCGATCAGGCCGATGCCCGCGCCGATCAAAACATCGCTGAGGAAATGCGCGGTCAGAAGCGCGCGCGTCACCGCCAAAAAAGCGGCGATGCCGAACCACACCGGCCACCATAGCGGCCACACGCAGGTGAAGATCACCGCCACGCAACAGATGGTCAGGGCATGGCCGCTGGGGAAGCTGTTGTAATCGGTGTTGAAGGCCAGCGGCATGAAGCCGTAAAGCCCCATCTCCATATCGTCGCGCGGACGGCGGCGGCCCAACACCAGCTTGATGACATGCAGCACGGCGCTGCCCAGGGTCAGGCTGGCGATAAAGGCCAGGCTGTAGCTGACCAGTTGGGTGGCTTCTTCCGCCAGCACGCCGAAATGGCGCATGCCCGCGGCCACGATCAAGGCCAGGATTGCCGCCGCCAGCCAATGTCCCGCCTTGGCATAGTGGGTGATGGAATCCAGCGCCTTGTGCACGCGGGCGTTGACATGGTCGTAGATGAAATGGGCCAGCCAGCGGTCGATCGCCAGCGCCATCAGGCCGATCAGGATGGAAATAAAGCCCGCCCACAAAAGCATGGGTGTTGGGTGCCCTGCCGGGCCGGGCCTGTCAACGGTTTAGCGCCCGCCAGCCCCCGCGCGAAAGCGCGATTCAGCGCTTGAGCGCCCGCCAACCGATATCGCGGCGGCAAAAGGCCCCATCCCAATGGATCTTATCCACGGCGGCATAGGCGCGGGCCTGGGCCTCTGCCACGGTTTTGCCCAAGGCGGTGACATTCAACACCCGACCGCCCACCGCGACGATCGCCGCGCCGCGCTTTTCGGTGCCTGCGTGAAAGATGGTGACGCCGGGAAGCTTGGCGGCTTCCTCCAGGCCGGTGATCGCATGGCCTTTCTCGTAACTGCCGGGATAGCCCTTGGAGGCCATCACCACCGTCAACGCCACTTCGTCGCTCCATTGCAGCGGGGTGAGTTTGCCCTCGCGCGCCGCCAGCAGCGCGGTCAGCAGATCGCTTTTGAGGCGCGGCATCAGCACCTGGCATTCCGGATCGCCGAAGCGGGCATTATATTCCACCAGCTTGGGACCGTCTTTGGTGATCATCAGTCCCAGATACATCACCCCCAGATAGGGCCGCCCCTTTGCCGCCATCGCCGCGACGGTGGGCTTGATGAATTGCTCCATCGCCACCTGTTCCAGCGCGGGCGTGAGCACCGGCGCGGGCGAATAGGCGCCCATGCCGCCAGTGTTGGGGCCGGTATCGCCGTCGCCCACGCGCTTATGGTCCTGTGCCCCGCCCAGCGCGATCACATTGGTGCCGTCGCTGAGGGCGAAAAAGCTCGCCTCCTCGCCTTCCATGAATTCCTCGACCACGATGGCATGGCCGCTCATCCCAAAGCCGCCTTCGAACATGAAGTCGATGGCCTTGTCGCTTTCGGTTTTGTTGGCCGCGATGATCACGCCCTTGCCGGCGGCCAGGCCGTCCGCCTTGATCACCACCGGATATCCCAGACTGTCGGCAAAGCTTTTGGCGGGATCGGGCGCGGTGAAGCGCTGATAGCGGGCGGTGGGAATGCCCGCCTCCACACACAAATCTTTGACAAAGCCCTTAGAGCCCTCCAGCACCGCGGCTGCCTTGCTGGGGCCCAGGCTCTTGATGCCAGCGGCTTCGAATATGTCCCAAAGACCGGCCACCAATTGGGGATCCGCCCCGATCACCGCAAAATCGATTCGGCTTTCGACGGCGAATTTTGTCAGGGCGGCGAAGTCCGTGGCGGGGATCGGCACGCAGTCCGCTACTTGCGCGATGCCGGCATTGCCGGGGGCGCAGGTAAGCTTTGTCAGCAGCGGGCTTTTGGCAAGCGCCCAAGCCAGGGCATGCTCGCGCCCCCCGGAACCCACCAACAAAACCCGCACGGCAGCCTCGCCATTTTTCGCCGTCACCCTGTATCATACCGCCATGTCCGAAACAGCAACTCATAGCAATTTGGCCAACCTGCCCGAATTTTCGGTCACAGAATTGTCCGCCGCCCTCAAGCGCGCGGTCGAGGACCAGTTCGCCTTTGTGCGGGTCCGGGG
>DATEEB010000008.1:0-10581 GCA_035281345.1 Rhizomicrobium sp.
CCTTCATCCGCTCACCCGACGGCATTTCCATCGAACTGCTGCAGGACGGCCATTTGGAGCCGAAAGAGCCTTGGGCTTCGATGCCCAATACCGGCAGCTGGTAAAGCATCTCAGATGTTATGATCGGACCCAATGTGGCTACGTTAGCGCAAGGATTTTTGTGGCCTGAGCAGGGTGAGGCCCGGTTCGCGCTTGCGCGAACGAAATGGTCCGGTGGACCATTTCGAGGGCCGAACGCGCGGAGCTAAAGCGATGCGCCGGGCAAGCGGCTACATATCGATGAAGATAACAGCGATTGTATCCGGGGCCGCTCGCTGCTTTCGCAGGTCCACTGGACCTGCTCACGCGCTGACGCACGCCGCAGCTCTCAAATACGGCCCAGGACCGTAATCATGCCCACCTGCGTGGTTGAGCCATTGTTGCCGCGGATCCAGTCGTAATGCACGCCCAAATGCCAGGTATCGGTCGAGGCCCCCAAGCTCAGGCCCGCGATGACATTGCCGCGGTCGGGATCGGGTCCCACAAAGGTCATGGTATTGCCGGCTGTGGCGCGGCCGCCGGTGGATTGGAAGGCCGCCTTGAGCTTGATCGCTTCCTGCAGCAGATCCACGCGATAGCCCAATCGCGCCTCAGGCGTCAGGTCGAAGTCCCAGATTTTGATGGTGCCTTTGATGTCGGCGCCGATGGCGGTGCGCAGCGAGGTGGCGAAATACGGCGCCACATCCAAATTGAATCCGGGGCCGCCATTGGCTTCCTGATAGCCTTCCTCGCGCAAGGTCAACCCATCCAGGCTGACATGCGGGTCGATCCGCAAGCCGCCATAGCGCAGCATAACGCCGGTATTGGCACCCATGGCCAGCATGGCGGCCGGACGGCGGCTGGTGGCGGTGCGGGAGACCGCCCCGACGCTGATATTGCGCGTGGTACTCAGATCGCCATAGGCGGCGCTGAGCTGGGTATCCAGGAAGACTTTCTTGCCGCGCCATTGGGAATAGCCCGTCAGCATGTACCACTGGGTATTGGTGCGCGTGGAACGCGGCAGCTGCTGGGTGACATCGCCAGTATAAAAAGTGAAAGCACCGCCATACCAGCCATTGCGCGCGCTGCCGCCGTCCAGGCCCAGAACAAAGCCAAAGCCATGATCCTTGTAGGAGGTGAGCGTGCCGTCGGCGGCGACCCTGCCCTTGTTGTTGATCTGGCCCGTGAATTCCTCGCCCCATAGCGTCATGTCGCCCGGCTCATGGGAGAAGCTACGCAACAATCTCTGGCGCGCCGCCACCGGGCCGCTGGCTTGATCGGTGAGAAGGATCGCGACCTCGCGCGTGCCGCCGGACACGTCCGGGGCGAATTGCGAAAAGACCTGCTGCGCCTGTTGCTGGGACGCCGCCACATTGATACCGCTGCCGGGCACACCAGGCGTGTTGTAGACCGTCATGCTGGTGGCGATAGACGCGCCAAGTTCGTTGTCGTTGGCCAATGCCCGTGCGGTAAAGGGAAACTGGCTCTTGGCTTGGCCCGACAGGTTCAAGCCCGGAGAATTGTCTCTATTGAAAGCGTCGGGGGAACGCGGCAACAGGTGAAGCTGCAAAAGCTGATGGCTGGAATCTTTGGGGTCGGTGACAATGCTCAGCGGCTCCACCTTGCTCTCGGCCGGGGTTTCAAACAGGAACGGGATGTTCTGTCCCAGGATGCCATTCTGGGCGGCAAGGGTGGTGTCGGTGATCGTGTTGGCCCGGATCAGAGTAATGTCCTGGACGGTTGGATTGGCGATACTGGAAGCGGTGAGCCCCGAAGAAATATAGGTGCCGAACTGCAGCGCCAGGGTCGCGCCGGAAATATTGGCGCTGTTGGCCTGCACCACCGGATTGAGATTGTTGAGATTGGTCTGGGAAATTGACAAGCCCAGCGTACCGTTGGGGGCGACATTGAACGTGGAGGCCTGCAACGGGAAGTTGGTGTTGGCAAGGAACAGCTGCCCGTTGGAATCCACCTGGACGGCCAGGGCACCGGGGGCGGAAGAGCTGGCTCCCGAACTGATGACGGCATTGACATAGCCGTAACCGCCCACATGCAACTGGTGACCGGTGCCCGCACCAAAATCGATCAGCGCCGGCGTGGTCAGGGGTGAAAAACCCGCCGTCTCGGCGACAATGCTCCCTGCCACGATCGCATAATTGGTGGCGGTGTTTGGGGCGGTGCCTGGCATGGCAGAGATGATGCTGGGATTGACCGCGCCACCGGCGCCGGTATTGCCGACATTCAATATATCGCCATTGCCGGAGGCATGCAGCCGGACATTGCCCAGGATGCGGCCGCCATTGTTGATCGTGACGCCACCCGTGTTGCCAGCCGACAGGTAGATGGCGTCGGCGACGGAACCGGCCACCGCCCCGTTCTCGGGGAACAGCACCGTGTTGGCGGCATGGATCTTGCCGGCATTGTTGATGGTCTTGAGACTGCCACCCTCGTCCACGATAGCCCGGGACACAAGGTTGAAGGGCGAGGTCGAAGTGGCGATATTTTTGGCCGGCGCAATCGTGTCGGTGTTCGCGGAGGCGATGATGCTGGCGCCGCGACCGACATTGATTTCCGGCACGGTGGCATCCTTTGCCACGACGATGCCAAAGGCGCTGCCCTGGCCGATGCCCGTCACCAGTGCGCTGATTTTGCCGTCGGTGTTGTTGTTGGCATTGATGGTTTGCGACTTCACATCCAGGCGCGGGATGGTGGCAAAGGCGCCGACATACAGAGCGGTGGCGGTGGTGCCGGCGACGGTGGGTGAATTGGTGTTGGCTTGCACCGCGATCGTGCCGGTATTCAGCAGGCCGCCGCCCGTTGTGGAGCATGAGCCCACGGCGGCGCTGAGACAGGTGAAATAGGTCGAGGAAACACCTTGGATGACGACGGCGGCGGCACTCAAGTCGGGATCGGTCGGTTGCGCGGTGATGGTGCCGCGATTGATGAAAGAATAGCCGGGATCGATGGCATCGATATCGGCGGTGACCGGCCCCAGGATCACGGGGCCGCGGGGCGCCGTCAGGCTGCCGGTGGCCGACTTCAAGGGATCGATCAGCAGAGTGGGCTGAACGATCCCGCCAGCAATCACGCCATTGGAGGAAATCTGCGCCTGACTCTGGTTGCTGGAAGTGCCGGGACCATTGTTGAGGAAACCGCCATCGATGCGGCCGCCGATGATCACCGCGCTGCCGGCTTCCGGATTGCCGCCCCGGCTGTTGAAAGTCTGGCTCCCGATCAGCGCAATCGCGCCGGCATTGACGAACGAGCCGCCGGACGAGGTCGGGCAGGTAAAGCCCGAAGGCAGTGCGGTGTCGCTGGCGCAGGAACGAATGTCGCCCAGGGTCTGGACACCGATCAGCCCGGCGCCCACGCCCGACAGGCCGGAGGTAATGATCAGATTGCCGTTCAACCGGCCTTCCAGATCCACCATGATGCTGTTGGACTGGGTGGAATTGACGCTGGAACTTTGAAGGATGCTGCCGCCCAACAGGATATTGCCGGTCACTTTGGTGTCTTGCTGCAGCAAAAAAGCCGCCGATGTATCGCCTTGAACGATCATGGCGGAAGACCGGGCGGCGGCGGTGACGCCGCTCAACGAGGCCGCGGTCAGGTCGGTCAGGGCGATAGGACCGTAAAATGTATTGCCGCCTTGGATGACGATGCCGCGCTTGTTGGCGCCGCTGCCGCCCACATTGATGTTGCCGGTCGAGGTGAAGCCCGAAGACAAGATATTGCCCGCTTTGGTGTCGATCGACACGCCGATGGCATCGTTGGTGCCGGAATTGGCGATGGAGCCGCTGTTGAGGACGCTGTGATTGGAGTTGAGAGTGACCACCGGGACATTGGCGGTGGTGATGGCGACACTGCCGGTCGCGTCAATAACGATATTGCCATTGGTAGCGGTGGCCAGCGGCGTGCTGGTGCTGGTGGTGACCCTGATGTCGGCGCGGGCGGGCATGGTGGCCAGGGCCGCAGCCAACAGGGCAGCCGCAGCGGCGGAAAGCATCAAACGGTGCTTGATCAACTCAGCCTCTTAAAAAATCGCCGTTGGCGGCGCCGCCAGTCTCAGTCGCCAGTCTCGGCATTGTCTCGTCGCCAGGCCCGCTCCCGGACCTTAAGGCCGGCACATCTGCGTGCCGCCGCCACCCGTTTTACCCTTCGCCCGAACGGTCCTCCCCCGGATGGGGCCGGGTGGGCGCTCCTGCAGCGCCTTTGTACCCGGCTATCGTCCCGGTTCAACAGCAATTTTCGCCCTTCCATGGCTTTGCGGCCAAATTTGCCCGTCTTAATCGGGTGTTAGCGCCCTGGCGCGCAAAATCTCCCATGAAAAAGCCTTAACCCGCAAAACCAGCGCCATGACCAAAGCCCGGCATACCGGCTTCGCCAGGCTCACCCAGAAGGATGTGAGCGTCAGTATCGCGCGCCACGAGATGCTCTATTCCGGCCGGATCGGCGGCGCCCGCGCCGTATTCGCCTTTTGCGATCTTTCCGGCCTGGATCTGGCGGGACGCAATCTGGCCGATGCCGATTTCACCGGCGCGGTCCTGGAAGAGACCAATTTCGAAGGCGCCAAGCTGGATTCGGCCAGTTTTTTCGGCGCCGACCTGCGCCGCTCCAACCTGTCGGGGGCCTCCTTGCGCCGCGCCGACATGCGGGGCGCTTCCATGCGCGGCGCCAATATGATCGGAACCGATCTGTATGAAGCCGATCTGCGCGAGGGCACCATCGCGGAAAAGGACCGGTACGGAAACCTCAGGGTGCTGCAACACGATTTGGGGCCCTGCGAACTGCCCGCCGCCATGATGAACTCCGCCAATCTGGAACGCGCCAAAATGACCGGCGCCATCGCGGTGCAAGCCGATTTCACCGATGCCATCATGAAGGGCTGCCGCTTGACCCGCGCCAATCTGCGCCAGGCGCGGCTGACCGGCGCCAATCTGGAAAATGCCGATCTGTCGGGCTGCAATCTGACCGGCGCCGATCTTTCCGGCTGCATCCTGGTCGGAGCCAAAATGGATTTCGCCACCACCCATGGCGCCGATCTGACCAAGACTTTGACCGAGGCTGTTCCCCTCAATCCGGAAGAGATCACCTCGATCGAGAACATGCTGGCCAGCCATTCGCGCTGGGCCGAAACCGACGGCCGCGAAGGGCGGCCCGCCGATCTGACCGGCAAGGATTTGCGCCACATCGCCAAGCTTTCGCATTGGAGATTGACCGCGCTGATCGCGCCGGGCGCGCTGCTCTATGGCGCCAATCTGGAAGGCACCTCCTTGCAAGGGTCCAATCTGGCGAATTGCGATTTGCGTTCGGCCAAACTGGGCGGCGCGGATCTGCGCGGCGTCAATCTTTCCGGCGCGCAGCTTAATCATGCCGATCTGCGCGACGCCAAGTTGGGACCTTTGATGATTGCGGGCGGCCGGCTCCTGCCCGCGCGTCTGGACAATGCCCTGGCGCGCTATGCCGACTTGCGCGGCGCCGATCTGCGCCGCGCGCGGCTGTCCGGTTGCGATCTATGCTATGCCAATCTCGCCGACGCCGACATCCGCGACAGCGAGATGCATGGCGCGGATTTCTCGGGCGCCAAGTTGCCGGGACGCTTCGCCGACGCTCTAGCGGCATCGATCTGATTGTCTGCTTTGCGCCAAAAACAGGACACTAGCTGGCGCTAGCGAGAGGCTTGTCCAGTACGTAGGACAGCGTGAGGTTATCAGAGGGGTTGGTTCTCTGCGAAATCGGGCGTAAGGGACGGGCAAGGCTCCGGTCCCTTTTGTTCTTTAATGTGCCGGACGGCTACTCCACATGCGCCTCGAAATACTGTTCCGCGATCTTGGCATATTGTGCCCAGTTGGGAACGCTTTCGGGCGCAAGTTCGAAGGACAGCGTGACATTGTCGCGTATTTCTTCCATCAACCTGCATAGATAATTTTTTGATAGTCCGAATTCGGAGCATTCGATATCGACGAAATGGCCGCCCGGTGAGGTTCCTACATAGTGCGCGCCCAGAAACATCGCATCCGGCAACAATTTCTTGTCCTTCACACCCACGACCTGTTGATAGCGCCGCAGGCCGAAATATTCTCCCCGGGGCAGCAGCGCTCCCGCGTCTAGCCACCCTTTATGGGAACGCGGAAGCCAACCCGGCGATGTATCGGCATAGGTCGCGACGAATTGCGTGCCCTTATAGCCGAGGTCCTTATTCTTTCCCGAATAATAAGGCGCGCCGTCCAGGGTTATCTGCAACGCGCCCACGCGCAGCGCGCCGCTGGGACCGGTCTTGCGGTTGCAGAGAAAGTAGGCCTTGCTGAAACGGCCTGGATCGGCTTGCAAAACCACATCCGGCGGCGCGTCCTTGGCTTCTTCAACATAGGAGTGAGCATGAAGGGCAAAGCGCACCTTGCCGTTGGGAGTGACGGCAGCGGTATTCCGGATATTGCGCAGGCATTGCTCGCCCATGGCGGCCCGGCCGCCCGGCACCGGGAGCCAGGGCGCCACGACATCCATCTGAGTAAGATCACCGGAACGCTTCTGCGCGCCGGTGCCGCCGGCGAAAACGGCCGGTGCGGCGAGTGCGGCCATTGCGGCCAGTGCAATGATCCAATAGCGCTTGATCATGGCGTTCTTACCGCCGCCTGCAGCGCTGCGATGATATCCGCCTCGCCGCGTTTGGTTGCCGCCTGCAAAGGGGTGGTCCCCCCCTGGTCCGCCCGGTTGATGTCAGCGCCATGAGCCACAAGCAGCTGCACCGATTTCAGCCGCCCATCCTGCACGGCTTGCATCAAGAGCGTGGTGCCCGGCTTGGTCTTGGGCTCTTTGGGCAACCACAACACATTGGCATCGGCCTTGGCCTTGAGCAGGGTTTCCATCGCCGCCAAATCCATCGACTGATAGGCCATCGCCAGCGCGGTCATGCCCCGATTGTCGGCATGCTGAATGTCGGCGCCCGCCGCGAGCAGCAGTTCCAAAGTGCGCTTGCGCCGGGCCTGGATGTCGGCAAATGCCGCCTTCATGGCCGGCGTGCCCATCATCAGCTGGGCCAGCGGCGTCGGCGGCGGGGCATAGCCTTTGGCCTCATAGTCCTTCATCCATTGCCGGTTCGTCGGCGTATCCTCCCATGCCATGGCCTGGGTCAGTCCCTCGCTGACGGAGACATGCGCCGCCGCCAGCAGCGGGGAGTTGCCTGTGTCATCGACAAGATTGGGGTCCAGGTCCTCTTTCAAAAGAAAGGCGGCCATGTCGGGCTGATGCTCGGCGCAGGCCAATTGCAGCACCGTGGCGTTGGCGATGGAGATGTCCTTGATCTTGGCCGCCGCGCCCAGATCGATCAGGGTCTGGGCAAAGGCGATGTCGAGATAGGGCTGTTTCTTTTGCCCCAGCCCGGCCTTGTCCGGCGCCAAGGCATAGAGCAATGCCTGTGCGCCGATCGGTGTCGCTTTCAGGGTGGCACCGCCGGCCAGCAACACCTTGGCCGCATCCCATTGCCGGTAACGCAGCGCGATCATCAGCGGCGTCACGCCTTTGCCCATGGTGGCGCTGGCGTTGACATCGGCATGCGCCGCCAGCAACAAACGGATGGCCTCCAGATTTCCGACCGTAGCGGCAGCATGCAGGGCGGTGACATACTCCGCCTCGACCAAATGCGGATTTGCGCCCGCGTCCAGCAAGGCTTTGACGACATCGTTCTTGCCGGTGGCAATGGCGATCATCAAAGCGGTCGCGTTCTTGCTACCCCGGTCGTCAGGAGACGCGCCGTCGGCGAGCAGGCGCTTGACCCTGGCGGCATCGCCTTTGCCCGCGGCCTCGGCCAGCGCGCCGGGAGCGGGCGCGGCATGGGCGGGCAGGGCGATCAAGCAACAGAGAAACAGAATGCGGCGGCAGAATATTGCGGTGTTCATGAGCACTCATGGATAGCCCCCGGCCAAGTTAGCACGGCCGTGCGCATCTGAAACACTCTGACAGATTGTCAATGAGTGTGGCTGATAGAGCGGATGTGGAGAACAGTAGTTCGCCACGGTCGTCAGAGGGCCTTTCCCTGAATGTCCTGCTTTGCGCTGCCAGCTCAACCGATCTGCGAAAGACCGATTTTGAGGCTTTCGACCGAGAAGCCATCGCCTTGGTGCTGATGAAACAGGGGCGTGGTGACTATGCTCGCGCCCATCTGCCCGAAATGCGCCCTGCCGCGAAGGCCTGGTACGACATTCTGCTTTCCAGCAAAGGATGGAACGTGATCGGCCCCAACAATTGCGCTCTCGGCTATCCGTATCATCCGACCGTGGTCATGCAGCCTCTCCTCAAATCATGGTCTGACAACAGCTGGCATTTGCCCTGATGTGCCCTGCGCCGCAGAATTAACCGCGCCGTAGGCGCTGCGGACGGTGTTGCCGGTATTGTGGAAACGGCCCGCGGTGACGCTTTGGGTCAAAAGCAGCCATGTCCGCTTTTTGCCCGGTCAGGCGGCCAGGACGGCGCTTCTGGCGCGGATGAACTGCGCCAAACGCGACAACGACACCTTGGCTTCGTTGCGGCCGGATTCGACCTGAAAAAGATGACCCATGCCGTCATAAATCTCCACACTGACCGGCACGGCGGCGTCCGCGGCGCGGTCGCCCAGCTTGGAGGCATCGTCGCGCAGAATTTCATGGGCGCCGGCATGCACCATGACGGGCGGGAATCCGGCCAGGGATGCGAAAGCCGGCGAGGCATAGGCGTCGCCCGGATTGGACTTGCGCAGATAATGGCGCGCGGAAAGAAACAAGCTTTCCCATTCCAGCACCGTATCGGCTTTGCGGTTGCTCAGAAGCGACAATCCCGACAAGGACAGATCGGCCCAGGGCGACAGCGCCACCACCCCGCCCGGCATCTCCAAGCCCGCATTGCGGACCGCCAGCCCCACCGCAAAGGCAAGCCCCCCGCCCGCCTCGTCACCCGCCAAGATGACGGAAGAGCCGGCCACGCCCTTGGCGAGCAGCGCGCGATAGGCATCGATGCCGTCCCGCACCGCGGCGGGGAAAAAACATTCCGGCGCCAGGCGGTATTTGACACTGAAAGCGGCGACCCCGCTGGCTTCCACCAGCTTGGCGATCAAGGGCCGATGGCTCTCCGGCGACCCGGCGACAAACCCGCCGCCGTGAAAATACAGGATGGTGCGGGCGGTTTGATGGACGCCGACCCATTCACCGGCAATGGCGCCCAGTTTGGCCGATGTGCAGGCTATGGCCGCAGGCGCGCCGAAGCGCGCGAAGGAAGCGGCATAGCGCGCCCGCAAATCCTCCACGGAAAGCAGCTTGCCCTGGGACTGTTGCGGCCAGAACGCCATGACGCGCCGAAGCGAAGGTTTCGGCGCGCAAGCTAGCAAAAAAGCGAGATGCTCTAAAGAGAGACCCCTGCCCATGGCGCGCCGCGCCATGGGCAGGGGTGGATGTATCGGAGCGCTTAAGCGGCGGCCTTGCTGCCTTCGATGGTGGTCAGCGCCGGCGCGTTGATGGCGATCCGGCGGGGTTTCTTTTCCTCCGGCACAAGGCGCTCAAGATCGACATGGAGCAGGCCATTCTCCAGCCGGGCGGACTTGACCTCGACATGTTCGGCGAGTTGAAAGCTGCGCTCGAAAGCGCGGCCCGCAATACCTTGATGCAGGAAGGCCGCGGCAGTTTTTTCGTTCGGCTTCGCCTCACCCTCGCGCTTGCCGGTGATGGTCAAGACCCGATCCTTCACGTCAACCGCAAGATCCTTGTCGGCAAAGCCGGCGACGGCAAGCGTGACGCGGTAGTTATTCTCGTCGCTGCGCTCGATATTGTAGGGTGGATAGCCCTGCTCGGACGCGGACTCGAGCAAACCGAGCAGGCGATCGAACCCGACGGTGGAACGGAAAAAGGGCGAATAGTCGATACGCATGAGACAACCTCCAAAAAGCGTTGCAACAGACCCGCCAGACCATCTGCGCGGGACATGGGAACCGGCCCCGAGGGCGCCGGACAAACGCTATTTGGGGTTGAAAAATCCGCCTTCAAGGCCCTTTCAGGGGCTTGAAAATAAGGCTTAAGTGCCTAGGGTCCCGATTCCTCAAAAAATGATTCCCGCCGCGACGCTCTTTGAACCCGTGTCCATCAAGGCGGCAGGCGCCAGCTTGCGCGCCGCCCGGTTCCCCGCCGCCCCCGATGTTACCGGTAAAGGCGTGTGCGTCCTTTTGAACGGCCAGACCGAATTCATCGAAAAATATTTCGAGGTGATCGACGAGTTGCGCGGCCGCGGCTTTGCCGTGGCCACCATGGACTGGCGCGGCCAGGGCGGTTCCACCCGCATGACCGAGGACAGCCGCAAAAGCTTCATCGGCGACTTCAGCGAATATGACGAGGACCTGGAGACGCTGATGAACGGGATCGTTCAGCCCATGCTGGCGGAAGGACAAAAGCCGGTCGCCCTGGTCCATTCCATGGGGGCGCACAATCTTTTGCGCCGCCTGACGCGGCGGCCCGGCGAATGGCGGGCCTGCGTCCTTAGCGCGCCCATGATCGCCATTTCATTTCGCGGCCAGCGTGAATTCCTGGTGCGGGCGATCACGGGCTA
>DATEEB010000009.1:0-17779 GCA_035281345.1 Rhizomicrobium sp.
GCATCACGCCCCAGGACGCCAGCCACCGGACCAGCCTCTCCTTGGCGCTGCCGTTGCTGACATAGAAGGTTCCAGGCCCCAACGGCGCGACATCTTGCGGGTCGGTCAAAAGGCCGCCTTCGACGGTGCCTTGCGCCACCAGGGCGGGATTTGTTTTGGGATTGGTCACTTCAAAACTATCGATGCTGAAACGGCCACTACTATTGGTCGCTCCGGCCGTCGCCGACGCTCCAGACCGCCGGTTGACCGCCATCAGAAAAATGCCGCTGCCGTCCGGCGAGCGGAAAATGCCGATGCCGCGCGGATGAAAATTCTTGGGCGTGCCGGAAAGCCGGGTCATCTTGCCGGCCGGCGACAACACATAAATTCCGTCTTCAGGATGAGGTCCCCGCGCGCTGGAAACCGACACGAAGGTCACGCCATTGGCGCTTGCGATGTCCGCCACACCGGGCACGCCGGTCAGGATTTTGCAGCTTCCCAAAAAGCCGGTGGGCACCGGCGAAAACACCCCATTGGCCCAGATCGCCCGGCCGGCGAGCCCCGCCAGCGCCAGCACCGCCAGGATGGCGATCAAGCGTAAGGAGCGCTTTCGCCTCACAAGGGCGCGTCCGAAAATTGCAGCGACGCCAGACGGGCATAAAGCCCGCCACCCGCCATCAGCGCAGCGTGACTGCCTTGCGCCACCACCTTGCCTTCGTCCATCACCACAATACGCGCCAAGCGCTGAATGGTGGAAAAGCGGTGCGCGATCACCAAAGTGGTGCGGCCCACCATCAAATTCGCCAGCGCCGTCTGCACCAGCCGTTCATTCTCCGAATCCAGCGCCGAGGTCGCCTCGTCCAGCAGCAACAAGGGCGCATCGCGCAGAATGGCGCGGGCGATCGCCAAACGCTGGCGCTGGCCGCCCGACAAGGTGACGCCGCGTTCGCCGACCAGGGTGTCAAAGCCGTGCGGCAATTTCTCAATGAATTCGGATGCCGCGGCGGCATCGGCGGCGGCGCGAATCTGCGCCTCGCTGGCTTCCTCGCGGCCATAGCGGATATTGGCTGCAATCGTGCCGGAAAAGATCACCGGCTCCTGCGCCACCACCGCAATCTTGCGGCGCAGAGCGACGGGGTCCAACTGGGTGATGTCCAGGCCATCAAAATAGATGCCGCCGCTTTGGGCGTCGAAAAAACGCAACATCAGCTGGAAGACGGTGGATTTTCCCGCACCACTGGGCCCCACCAGCGCCACCGCCTCGCCGGGCGCGATATCCAGCGAAAAACCGTTGAGCGCTTTGAAATCGGGCCTGCTGGGATAGCGGAAGGTGACATTCTCGAACTTGACCGCGCCGCCGGATTTTTCCGGCAAGACAAGCGGGGCGGCAGGAGCGCGGATCGCCGGCACTTCATGCAGCAATTCCATCAGCCGTTCGGACGCGCCCGCCGCGCGCTGCAAATCGCCCCAGGTCTCGCTGAGTGCCCCCACGCCGCCGCCGGTGAGAAAGCCGTAAATGATAAAAGCGACAAGATCCCCGCCGGTCAGCCGTCCGCCGATCATGTCATGCAGACCCACCAGCCCCACGGTGGCAAGGCTGGCAAAGGCGGTGAAGATCGCCACCGCTGTCAGGATGGCGCGCGCCATGGTGCGGCGGCGCGCGAAATCGAAAGCGCGCTCCACCGACGCGGCAAACGCGCTGCGTTCGAAATTTTCCTGGGTGAAGGCCTGCACCGTCGGCACAGCGTTCAAGGTTTCGGTGCCGCGCGCGGCGGTGTCGGCGACGGAATCCTGGCTGGCGCGCGACAGGGTTCGGACCCAGCGGCCGAACAACAGCATCGGCACCATCACCAACAGCACCGCGCCCACCACCAACAGCGCCAGCTTGAAGCTGGTGACGAACATCAGCGCCAATCCGCCCGTGAGCGTGACCAGGTTGCGCGCCGCCAGCGAGGCGGAGGAGCCGACCACCGTCTGTACCAAGACGGTGTCGGCGGTCAGGCGCGACAGCACCTCGCCGGTGCGGGTGACTTCAAAGAATTGCGGCGACAATCCCAGAATATTGTCGAACACCGCTTTACGAATGTCGGCCACCACCCGCTCGCCCAGCCAGGTGACGGCATAGAAACGGATCGCCGAAGCGAGCCCCAACACAGCCGCCGCCACCACAAAGGCGAAATAGAAGTCGGAAAGCGCATGGGCCTGGGCGGCCGACAGACCTTGGGCGTCGATCAGGCCGCGCGCGAACTGAGGCAGAACCAGGGTGGCGGCGGAGGAGGCAATCAGCGCCAGGGCTGCAACCGCGATGCGTCCCCGATAAGGCTTCAGGAATGGCAGCAAGCCCCGCAAAGGGGCCAGGGACCGGCCTTTGGGCCGTCCCGCCGCCACCCGGGCGGTTTCCTGCGTAAAACTGCTGTCATTGCGGGCCAAATGGGCCGACCTTGTTAACCCCGGGCTGTATATAGGGGCGGCGGGGCGGCGCCAAAGGAACTTTGTCCCTTCCCACCTTGCAGGGAGCCGGGGGCTTCCCGTATAAGCCGCCTCCGCCACCCGTCAGAACTGGGCGGCAGGCCAAGAAAAGGTTCGCGTCATGAAAAAGGGCATCCACCCCGACTATCACTTTGTCGACGTTCAGCTGAACGACGGCACCACCTACAAGACGCGCACCACCTATGGCACCGCGGGCCAAAAGGTCACATTGGACATCGATCCCACCACCCACCCGGCCTGGACCGGCGGTCAGCAGCAGTTGATGGACCGTGGCGGACGGCTCACCCGCTTTAACAAAAAATTCGCCGGTTTTGTGAAGGGCTAAGGACTTTTCAATCGGATTTTGAAAGGCGGTCCCAGTGGCCGCCTTTTCCTTTTTAGGCGCGCGGAACTCACGCGCCGCACCGCCCTCGCCCGCTATGCGGGCTCGAAGCGGGGCCAGCTTTTCTAAGCTCGCTTCGCTCGCAAAGAAAAGCTAGGCCAAAGGACCGCGCCGGTTACTTCGCGCCAAAAGCTTGGGCCAAAGTGTCTATATGCGCCCGCGCACCCAGCGGCGCTTGGCCTTCACCGAACAGAATATCTTCCAGCCGGGCAATACGGCGATAGAGATTGTCGCTGCGTCCCAGCAAATCCCTCAGCTCCGTCGGTAAGGGCGAGATATCTTCGGGACTTTGGCCCAGGCAAATTTCGCGGCTGCCCAAACGGTAGCGGTCGTTCAGAGCGTCGGACCGCTCCATGTCGCCGTCGCGTACCGCGCGCTGCACCAAAAGCCAGCTCGCCGCCTGCATCAGGCGGGTGGTGACGCGCATGCTTTCCCCGGCATAGAGCATGGCTGCCTGACGCGGCAGCCCCCGCGCATCTTCCCGGCCCTTGCCGTCCAAATAGCGGGCGGTTTCCTCCACCAGCGCCATGCCCTCGTCAAAGGTGCGGTCGAACATGGCCGTGTCGGTGAAAGAGGCGATATCGGCGTCGTTGGTCGACATGAATTTCCCATCAAACCCAATCAAACGGACAGGACGCTATCCTGCCGTGCCGCAAGCGCAAAGACCAATGGTTGGTAAACGCCCAACCTATCCACGCCTATGGCTAACCCACGGCGCCTGTTAATATTGATGTCATTTCTTGAAGAAATTTTCAGCCGCTGACCGGGTGGCGTGGCGCGCGGCGATAGCCTCTTGGCAGCGCGCGATTTCGTCCCCAAGCCGCGCGATTCGTTTTTCCAGCTCATGGGCGGATAGGGCGGAAATATCCTCCCCCAACACGATATCAGGGAGCTTTTTGCGCGGTTCATCCAACTCCATCGCGTTTGCCTCCCTTTTTCTGTTTACTCTGTGCCCGTCGACCGCACGGTGCAAGCCATGAACGCCATTCAGATTGAGTCGCCGGGCCAAGACTATCGGCTGGTTGCGGTGCATGAAACCCAACCCAAGGCTGCCGCCGGCCAAGTGCTGATCCAGGTTGCAGCGGCGGGCCTCAACAATGCCGATCTTTTGCAGGCCCAGGGCAAATATCCACCGCCCCCAGGCGCCTCGTCCCTTCTCGGGATGGAAGTGTCCGGCGTGATTGCCGCGTTGGGCGACGGGGTTTGCGGCTGGAACCTTGGCGACAAAGTCTGCGCCCTGCTGCCTGGCGGGGGCTATGCGGGGTATGCCGTGGCGGACGCAGGGTGCGTTTTGGCGGTGCCGCAAACGGTCGATCTGATTGCCGCGGCGGGCCTGCCGGAGGCCGCCTTCACTGCCTGGACCAACATCATGGATACCGGCCGCTTGGCGCCCAGCGAAAGCCTTTTGATTCACGGCGGAACCAGCGGCATCGGCAGCTTGGCCGTCCAGATGTTTGCCGCGCGCGGGCATGCTGTTTTCGCCACGGTGGGCAGTGAGGAAAAATGCCAAGCCGCCCGCAAGCTGGGCGCCGTGCGCGCCATCAACTATCGCAGCGAAGATTTCGTGGCGGCGGTGAAAAAAGAAACCGGTGGCAAAGGCGTGGATGTGATCTTGGACATGGTGGGCGGCGACTATATCCAGCGCAACATCGAGGCTGCCGCAGCGCGGGGCCGCATCGTCAATATCGCCTATCAGAAAGGCTTTCGCGCCGAAGTGAATTTCACGCAGGTCTTGACCAAGCGCTTGAGCTTGACCGCGACCACCCTGCGGGGCCGGACCGCGGACGAGAAACGCGCCATCCGCGATGCCTTGCTGCGCGAAGTCTGGCCCCGGCTTGGAACCGGTATCCACCCTGTGACCGACCGGGTCTTTGCCTGGCAACAGGCCCATCAAGCCCATGAATATATGGCGAAAACCGGCCATATCGGCAAAATCCTGCTCGACTTCTCATGAAAGTCTTTGCACCCCGAAAGGGACCCCGTTAAAAGACCGCATTCCTCGAAAGGACTAGCCTGACGAGGGGCGGCGGGCTCGGATAGGGCCCCCGCTCAACGGGAGAAAACCACCATGGCCGTCGAACAAAAACCCCTGATGCCCAAAGCCACCGCCGTCTGGCTGGTGGATAACACCGCGCTATCTTTCGAGCAGATCGCGGATTTTTGCGGCCTGCATCCCTTGGAAGTAAAGGGCATCGCCGACGAAGACGTCGCGAAGGGCATTAAGGGCCAGGATCCGGTCGCCACCGGCCAGTTGACCCGCGAGCAGATCGCCGACGCCGAGAAGGACCCGCGCAAGCGCCTGAAAATGGCGCCCGCCAAGCACAAGATGCCGAGTGTGCGCCTGAAGCGCGCGCCACGCTACACGCCGGTGAGCAAACGCCAGGATAAGCCCGATGCGGTCTATTGGCTGATCCGCAACCATGCGGAGTTTTCCGATAGCGACATCATCAAGCTGATCGGCACCACCAAGGCCACCATCGCCAAGATTCGCGAGCGTTCGCATTGGAACGCGGCCAACATCAAGGCCGTGGATCCGGTGACGCTGGGTCTTTGCTCTCAGTTGGAACTGGACCTGGCGGTGTCACGTGTCGCCGCCAAGCATCAGCGCGCCATGAAACGCAACGCCAAGAAAGGCGCCGCCCTTAAGCCGGTCTCCGAAACCACCGGCCAGACCGTGGTGGAGTTGCCGCCGCGCCAAGAGGCGCCTTCGCAAGGCGAACCCGCCCCGGACGAATATAATCTGTCGAGCGAACTCGAACAGGACTAAGCCCTACAGCGCAAAAGGACGCGCTGTCAGAACAGGTATTTGACGGCGACGAACCCCAGCACCACCGCTGCCAGGAAAATGGCGAGCGACGCTTCCAGACGCTTTTCGATAAAGCGGCGCGCCTGATCTCCTTTCCAATACAGCAAACCGGCGACCAGGAAATAACGGCCGCCGCGGGTGATGACAGACAGCAGCACGAACATGGCGAAGCTGTAATGGGCAAAACCGGAGGCGATGGTGACGATCTTATAGGGTATAGGCAGAAAACCTTTGATCAAGATCGCCCAGGCTCCGTAAAGCGCGTACCAATCGTGGAAATTCTCCAGGCCCTCCCCCATGCCATAGACGCGAACCAACCATTGGCCCAGCGTGTCGAACAGGAAGGCGCCGATGGCATAGCCCACAATGCCGCCCAAGACCGACCATAGCGTGCACCACGCGGCCAGCGCCCAGGCTCTGCCGCGATCCGCCATGACCATCGGGATCAGCATGATGTCGGTGGGGATCGGAAAGAAGGAGGCTTCCGCGAAGGTAAAAGCCCCCAGCGCCCGCCAGGCATGCTTGCCCTTGGCATTGCGCATCATCCAGTCATACAGCGCGCGCACAATGCCGGCTTTTGCGGCCGGCGGATCGGTAAAGGTCATGTCATGCTCCTGGAACAGGCCTTCCTAGCATCGCCCCGCCATTCGTCAACCTTGCCGCCAAATGCGGCTTTCTTTAGCGTGCCCGCGCGATGGCCATCAAAAACAAGACCCGCAAAAGCGTCACAAAACGGGCGGCGCCCGCCAAACCGTATGAAAGCGGGCTGGACCGCGTCTGCGCCAACTACCAGCCGTTGACCCCGCTGTCTTTTCTGGAGCGGGCCGCGCAAGTCTTTCCCGATCGCACCGCCATCATCCATGGCCGTCAGCGCATCCGCTATGCCGATTTCTACGCACGCAGCCGCCGGCTGGCGTCGGCCCTGGCGAAATTGGGCACCAAAAAGGGTGACACGGTAGCGGTGATGCTGGCCAACACCCCGCCGATGCTGGAAGCCCATTATGGCGTGCCGATGCTGGGCGCGGTGCTGAATGCGTTGAACACAAGATTGGATGCCGCGGCGATCGCTTTCATGCTGGAGCATGGCGGGGCAAAAATTCTGATCACCGATCGTGAATTTTCCGCAACCATTCAGGCCGCGCTCAAGCTGCTCAAAAAAAAGCCGCTGGTGATCGACTATGACGATCCACAATTTCCTCAAACTGGCGCGCGTCTGGGAAAGATCGACTATGAGAAATTCCTGAAGACGGGCGATCCGGAATTTTCATGGGCGATGCCGGACAATGAATGGGACGCCATTGCGCTCAACTATACCTCCGGCACCACCGGCGATCCCAAGGGCGTGGTCTATCACCATCGCGGCGCCGCCCTGATGTGTTACGGCAATGCCCTGGCCGGCACCATGGTCGAGCATCCGGTGCTGCTGTGGACCTTGCCGATGTTTCACTGCAACGGCTGGTGCATGCCCTGGTCCTTGTCGGCGGTGGCGGGCACCCATGTCTGTCTGCGCTGGGTGCGCGCGGGCGCGATTTTCGAGGCACTGGCCGCGCACCGCGTCACCCATTTGTGCGGCGCACCCATTGTGATGAGCACGCTGATCAATGCCTCGGACGCCGAGCGCAAAAGCTTTCCGCAGAAAGTGCGCTTTATGGCGGCCGCCGCGCCGCCGCCCGAATCCACCCTGGCCGCCATGGCGGACGCCGGTTTTGAGGTGGTGCATGTCTATGGCTTGACCGAGGTCTATGGTCCCGCCGTGGTCAATGAATGGCACTCCGAATGGGACGCGCTGGACAGCGCCGGACGCGCCGCCAAGAAGGCGCGTCAAGGCGTGCGCTATGCGCCCTTGGAAGCGCTGGCCGTGCTGAATCCCAAAACCATGAAGCCGGTGCCCGCCGACGGCAAAACCATCGGCGAGGTGATGTTTCGCGGCAATATCGTGATGCGCGGCTATCTGAAAAATCCCAAAGCCACGCGTGAAGCCCTGAAAGACGGCTGGTTTCACTCCGGCGATCTGGGGGTGATGTATCCGGACGGCTATATCCAACTGAAAGACCGGTCCAAGGACATCATCATTTCCGGCGGCGAGAATATTTCCTCCATCGAAGTGGAAGACGCCATCGCCAAACATCCCGCCGTGTTATTCGTGGCGGTGGTGGCCCGGCCCGATGCCAAATGGGGCGAGCATCCTTGCGCTTTTGTCGAGCTGAAAGCGGGAAACCGGGTATCGGAAGCCGAGATGCTCGACTTCGCGAAGGCCCGGCTGGCCAAATTCAAAATGCCGCGCACCGTGATTTTCACCGAACTGCCCAAAACCTCCACCGGCAAAATCCAGAAATTCGTGCTGCGGGAACGGGCTAGGAGCCTGTGACAAGCCGCACCGCCCTCACCTTCGTCTTCCTTACCATGCTGATCGATACGATCGGACTGGGCGTGATCATTCCGGTATCGCCGGGCTTGATCGCGGAGCTGACGCATCAGCCCATTAACGACGCGGCGCGCTGGGGCGGCTGGCTGTTCTTCGCCTATGCCTTGATGCAGTTCATCTGCGCGCCGGCGATCGGCGGCTTGTCTGACCGTTTCGGACGCCGCCCGGTGCTGATCCTATCGCTGGCGATGCTGGGCTTCGACTATCTGCTCACGGGCCTGGCGCCCACCATCGCCTGGCTGTTCATCGGCCGCATTCTGTCGGGCATGGCGGGGGCATCCTATTCCACGGTGAACGCCTATATCGCCGATATCTCGCCGCCCGAAAAACGCGCCGCCAACTTCGGTCTGGTGGGGGCGGCCTTCGGCTTGGGTTTTATTCTGGGGCCGGCGCTGGGGGGCTTTGTGGGCGAACATTTCGGCTTGCGGGCGCCGTTTTTCCTCGCCGCCGGACTATCGGTGGCCAACGCCTTGTTCGGTTTCTTTGTCTTGAAAGAATCTTTGCCCGCGGAGCGGCGTCGCAAGTTCGAATGGCGCAGAGCCAACCCCTTGGGGGCGCTGAAGGCCCTGTCGCGCTATCCGTCTCTGATCCTATTGTTCACGGTCTTGGTGCTGTCGCAGCTGGCGCACGATTCCCTGCCCACGACATGGAGCTATTACACCATGCTCAAATTCGGCTGGGGCCCCGGAGAGATTGGGATGTCCCTGGTGGCGATCGGCGCGCTGACCGCAATCTCTTTTGCCGTCCTGCCGCGTTTCTTAGTGCCGCGTATTGGCGAGACCAAGGCCGTCTATTTGGGATTGTTTTGCGGCGCGTTGGCCTATGCCGGCTATGCGTTCGCCAGCCAGGCCTGGATGTTCTATGCCTGGATGATCGTCTTCACCTTCGGCGGCGTCGCCAATCCGGCCATGACCGCGATCCTGACCGAACAAGTGCCCGCCGATCAGCAAGGCGAATTGCAGGGTGTGGTGGCCAGCATCACCAGCCTGACCTCTATCGCCGCGCCCTTGCTGATGACCCGCTTGCTCGCTTGGTTCAGCGGCCCGCACGCGCCGGTTTATTTTCCGGGTGCAGCCTTCATGGCGGCGGCATTGTGCGAACTGGGCGGTTTGACGCTGTTTGCCCTGGCCCGGCGGCGTGCGCGCGTCAGTTGACGGTGCTTTTCAGCCGTTCAAGCTCGTCTTTTATTCGCAATTTTTGTTTTTTCAGGGCGGCGACCCGTATCTCATCCCAGTCGGGATTGGCCATCTCGCTCTCGATGATATCTTGGATTTTTCTGTGCTGATTGGACAGATGAATGATATGTCCTTCTAGCGCCATGCATGCACCTCATCGTTCGATTTCGGTCGGCTGGCACACGCCTTTCGGCGACGCGCCTGGCAGCAAAAGTGAAGCACCAATCCCGGTTCCTGTCATCCCCAAAAGGCGCGGGAACCGAAACTCTTTTTCCTTGCGTTAAGAAATGCTAACGGGGGCCCATGAAAACGGGGAAACTGCCGAAAAATGAAGCGGAACGGCTGGTTATTGGCCTGTCGGGTGCATCCGGCGTGGCTTACGGCATCCGGCTGCTGGAAGCGGCGCGTACGTTGGGGATAGAATCGCACTTGGTTATGACCAAGCCTGCGGAAATGACCATCGGTTACGAAACCAAACTTTCCCCCCGGCAAGTCGCCGCCAAGGCCGACTATAATTACGCGGTCGGCGATATCGCCGCCCCGATTGCCAGCGGCAGTTTCAAAACCAGAGGCATGATCGTGGCGCCCTGTTCGGTCAGAACCATGAGCGAGATCGCGACCGGCGTGACCACCAATTGCCTGACCCGCGCCGCCGATGTGATGTTGAAGGAGCGCCGTCCCTTGGTCCTGATGGTGCGCGAGACGCCACTGCATCTGGGCCATCTGCGCACCATGACGGCGCTGGCGGAAATGGGCGCCATCATCCTGCCGCCGGTGCCCGCCTTTTATGCCGAACCGCGCACCCTGTCGGATCTGGTGGATCAAATGGTGGGCCGCGCCTTGGACCTTTTCGGCTATGATTGGCCTGATGTAAAACGCTGGGGCGAAGACATGGCGAAGAGCCGGCGTAAGAAGAGTAAGCCATGACCCGGGTTGTCGGCCCTGATGAAGTCGCCGCCCGCGCCAAGCTGGCCCAGCTGACGCAGGAGCATCGCGATTTGGACGCGGCCATCGAGGCCATGATTCAAGCGGGCAATCCCGATCTGTTGGCCTTGTCGCGGCTGAAGAAGCGCAAGCTTCAGTTGAAAGACGAGATCACCGAGATCAACAACGGGCTGCTGCCGGATATTATTGCCTGACCGATGAAAGCCAAGGTCGGTCTTATCACCTTGGGCGTGCGCGATCTGGCGCGGTCGCTGGCTTTTTATCGCGACGGGCTGGGTTGGCCGACCCACGGTTACAATCCCGAGGCTGACATCGTGTTCTTCTCGTTGGAGAGTACCTGGCTGGCGCTCTATCCGCGCGACAAGTTGGCGGAGGATGCCGGCGTGTCCGACGGTCATGGCTTCGGCGGCATCACCCTGGCCCATAATGAGCCATCCCCGGAAAAGGTGGATGCGGCCTATGCACAAGCGATGGCGGCGGGCGCGCAGGCGGTGAAGCCGCCGCAAAAAACCTTCTGGGGCGGCTATTCCGGCTACTGCGCCGATCCGGACGGCTATTTGTGGGAAATCGCGTTCAATCCGTTCATGGATCTGACCTAGAGCCGCTTCGGATTGAGACGATGCGGATGCTTCTCTCATCCTCACCATGGCCGGCCTCCGGCGCATAGCGACAGCGTATGCGCGCCATCCAGAGCCGCAAACACGGTATTTGTTGCCCTGGATGGGCGGGTCGTGAAGCTTGTCCTCCGGCCGCGCTTCGCGCGGGCCGGGGGGCCCGCCCATGGTGAGTGTAAAGATTCATTTCAATCAAAAAGGCTCTAGCCGTCAGGCGGGCGTGAGCGCTTTCAGTTTTTCGCGGATCGCATCCAGCGCGGCACCGGGATTGCCATTGTCCGGCCCGCCCGCCTGGGCCATGTCGGGACGGCCGCCGCCACCCTTGCCGCCCAGGGCTTCCGCCGCCACCCGCACCAAATCCACGGCGCTGATGCGCGCGGTCAGATCGTCGGTGACGCCCGCGACAATGGAGGCTTTGCCGTCAGCCACCGTCACAAAGGCCACCACGCCCGAACCGACCTGTGATTTTGCGCCGTCGGCCAGGCTCTTCAGGTCCTTGGGCGAGACGCCTTCCACCAGCCGGAGCACAGCTTTGAGCCCCGCAATCGTCTCGCTGTCCTCGCCGCTTTTGGCGGGACCGGCCAGCGCCAACTGTTTTTTGGCTTCGGCAAGCTCGCGTTCCAGCTTGCGGCGTTCCTCGGAAAGCTGCGCCACCCGCGCCGATAATTCTCCGATCGGGGTCTTGATGGCGTAAGCCGCCTCGCGCGCGATTTCCGCCTGACCCGACAGATAACGGCGGGCATGTTCGGATGTCAGCGCTTCGATACGGCGCACGCCGGCCGCTACCGCGCTTTCCGCCAGGATGGTGAAAAGCCCGATATCGCCCAAGCGATGGACATGGGTGCCGCCGCACAGTTCGACCGAATAGGCCTTATCGGCGTCCAGATCGGCGCCCATGGAGAGAACGCGCACTTCATCGCCATACTTTTCACCGAACAACGCTTCGGCGCCAGCGGCAATGGCCTGATCGGTGGGCAGCAGCCGGGTGGAAGTGTCGGAATTCTGGCGGACCACCGCGTTGACCTGCGCCTCGATCTTTTCCAGTTCCTCCGCCGAGACCGGCTTGGGATGGGAGAAGTCGAACCGCAAGCGTTCGGCATTCACCAGCGAGCCTTTCTGGCTGACATGGTTGCCCAGCACGCGCTTAAGCGCGGCATGCAGCAAATGGGTGGCGCTGTGATTGGCGCGGGTGGCGCGGCGGCGCTCCTGGTCCACTTTCAAATCCACCGCGTCGCCGGGCGCAAAGGTGCCTTCGGTGATGCGCACCGCATGCACATGCAGGGCGCCCAATTTCTTTTGGGTGTCGGTGATCTGGCCCTTGGCCTTGGCCGATGCAATATGCCCGCTATCGCCCGCCTGGCCGCCGGATTCGCCATAGAAAGGCGTCTGATTGGTGAGGATTTCCACCGCCTCGCCCGCATGGGCGGCCATCACCCGGCCGCCATCCTTGAAGATGGCCAGGACCACGCCTTCGGCTTCCTCGGTGTCGTAACCCAAAAATTCCGTGCGGCCGACCTCGTCCAGCACCGCGAACCATTGCGCTTCGCTGGCGGCTTCGCCGGAGCCCGACCAGGAGGCGCGTGCTTCCGCCTTCTGTCTCTGCATCGCGGCCGAAAAACCGTCGGTGTCCACCGTCACACCGCGGGCGCGCAAAGATTCTTCCGTCAGGTCCAGTGGAAAACCGTAGGTGTCGTAGAGCTTGAAAGCGACATCGCCTTTGAGGCGATCGCCCTTCTTCAAACCCATACTGGCTTCGTCCAACAGTTTCAGACCCCGCGCGAGCGTTTCGCGGAAGCGGATTTCCTCCAGCTTCAGAGTCTCGGCGATCAGGTCATTGCTGCGCTGGAGCTCGGGATAGGCCGCGCCCATTTCCGCGACCAGCGCCGGCACCAATCTGTGCATCAGGGGATCCTTGGTACCGAGCAGATGCGCATGCCGCATGCCGCGGCGCATGATCCGGCGCAGCACATAGCCACGTCCCTCATTGGACGGCAGCACGCCATCGGCGATCAGGAAAGACGTGGCGCGCAGATGGTCGGAAATAATGCGATGGCTGAAGGTGGCCTCGCCCTTGCTTTCCACGCCGCTGGCCGATTCCGACGCGGCGATCAGATGACGGAACAGATCCACATCGTAATTGTTGGTGACGCCCTGCAGGATGGCGGCAATGCGCTCCAAGCCCATGCCGGTGTCGATGGAAGGTTTGGGCAGGTCCAGGCGGGTTTTTTCGTCCACCTGCTCGAACTGCATGAAAACCAGGTTCCAGAATTCCAGGAAGCGGTCACCGTCTTCCTCCGGCGAACCCGGCGGGCCACCTGCCACGCCGGGGCCCTGATCGTAGAAGATTTCGGAGCAATAGCCGCAAGGCCCGGTCGGGCCCATCGCCCAGAGATTGGATTCATGCCCGATGATCTTGTCGTCGGAAAAACCGGCGATCTTTTTCCACAGCTGACGCGCCTGATCGTCGGTGGGATAGACAGTGACCAACAAACGGTCTTTGGGCAGGCCGATCGCCTTGGTGACGAAATCCCAGGCAAAGGTGATCGCCTCTTCCTTGAAATAATCGCCGAAAGAAAAATTTCCCAGCATCTCGAAGAAGGTGTGATGGCGGGCGGTATAGCCGACATTGTCCAGATCGTTGTGCTTGCCGCCGGCGCGCACGCATTTCTGCACCGTGGTGGCGCGGCTATAGGGACGTTTCTCCGCCCCTGTGAACAGGTTCTTGAACTGGACCATGCCCGCATTGGTGAACAGCAAGGTGGGGTCGTTTCTGGGCACCAGGGGCGAGGACGGGACCACGGTGTGGCCACGTTCTGCAAAGAAATCCAGGAAACCGCTGCGGACGTCGGAAAGGCTTTTCATGGGGTCCGGTTGTAACGGCTCTAAAAAACCTTGTCATCCCGGCATTTCCACGCGGCAGGACCCAGAAATGGTGAGAATTTTCCCTTCACCATGGCCGGCCTCCGGCGCATAGCGACAGCGTATGCGCGCCATCCAGGGGTTACAAGCGCGGCATGTGCTGCCCTGGATGGGCGGGTCGTGAAGTTTACCCTCCGGTCGCGCTTCGCGCGAGCCGGGGGGCCCGCCCATGGTGTGGTGAGTGTGGGATTTCTGTTAAAGCAACGTGGCCACAAAAACAGAAGGCGCCGCCCATTCACAGGCGGCGCCTTCTGCCGAGGAGTTGAGCCCGAGGCTGCGAAACCGCAGAGCCCAACTTTGTCGCAGGCCCTACGGCTTATTCGTCTTCCGCCTCCGCCTTTTCAGATGCGTCCAGCACCAGATTCTGGCCGATCTGGCCGGCATTGGCGCGGATGGCATGTTCGATCTTGTCGGCGATATCGGTGTTTTCGGTGAGGAAGGTCTTGGCGGCTTCGCGGCCCTGGCCGATGCGCGAACCGTCATAGGAGTACCAGGAGCCTGATTTCTCCACGATCCCAGCCTTGACGCCCAGATCCACCAGCTCGCCCACCTTGGAAATGCCGACGCCATACATGATGTCGAACTCGACCTGCTTGAAGGGCGGAGCGACCTTGTTTTTGACCACTTTGACACGGGTCTGGTTGCCCACCACTTCATCGCGGTCCTTGATGGCGCCGATGCGGCGGATATCGAGACGCACGGACGAATAGAATTTCAGGGCATTGCCGCCGGTGGTGGTTTCCGGATTGCCGAACATGATGCCGATTTTCATGCGGATCTGATTGATGAACAGCACGATGGTGTTGGACTTGGAGATGGAGGCGGTGAGCTTGCGCAATGCCTGGCTCATCAGCCGCGCCTGCAGACCGGGCAAGGAATCGCCCATCTCGCCTTCCAGTTCGGCCTTGGGCGTCAGCGCCGCGACCGAGTCGATCACCACAATGTCCACGCCGCCCGAGCGCACCAGCGTATCGGTGATTTCCAGCGCCTGTTCGCCGGTGTCGGGCTGGGAGATCAGCATCTCGTCAATGTCCACGCCCAGCTTTTTGGCATAGACGGGGTCGAGCGCATGTTCGGCATCGACATAGGCCGCGGTGCCGCCCTTTTTCTGGATTTCGGCCACCACATGCAAAGCCAGGGTGGTCTTGCCCGAAGATTCCGGGCCATAGACCTCGATCACCCGGCCGCGCGGCAGCCCGCCGATGCCGAGCGCGATGTCCAGGCCCAGGCTGCCGGTGGAGACGGCGTCGGTCGCCAGGCCCAGGTCGCGGCTGCCAAGCTTCATCACCGAGCCCTTGCCGAAGGCCCGGTCGATCTGGCTCAGCGCGGCCTCCAAGGCGCGCTTGCGATCGTTATTCTGTTCCTTACCCACTACCCGCAAAGCCGCCTGTGACATGAGATATCTCCCGGTTATTCCACAGCGCCCGCCGATCCCCAAGCGAATCCAGCACCGATGTGAAGGCACAAATGTACATGGTTTGTTCTCTTTGACAAGATACTGCCTAAGGCATTGATTTCACCTATTAATACTAGACGTTGTTCCTATGATGTTCCCATACTCTTTCCAAGGGCTTTATCGGGCAGCTAGATTGGTTCCAATGACAAAAAATCAGGGTGGGAATGATGGGGATCAGGTCGGCATTTGGGGGATTGGCGGCGCTTTGGTGGAGCCTTCGCTACCTCCCCGTGAATACGGAATCGCGCCAATAAGAAAAAATTGGGAGAACCGATGAAGAAGATCGCGCTCGCCTTGGCCTGCCTGTGCCTGTCCGCTTTGTGTCTGTCCACGGCGGCTGAGGCCAAAATCGAACGCGCGCCTTGGGGCGAAAGCCCCGACCGCCAGAAAGTGGAGCTTTACACGCTTAGCAACGCGCGCGGCATGGTGGCGCGCATTTCCACCTATGGCGCGACCTTGGTTGGCCTGGACGCGCCCGGGCGAGACGGCAAGACCGCCGATGTGGTGCAAGGCTTCGACAGCGCCCAAGGTTATAAGCAATATGGCGCCATGAACGGGGCGGTGGTGGGCCGCTATACCAACCGCATCGGCAATGCCCGTTTCATCCTGGACGGCAAGACCTATCAATTGGCCGCCAATAACGGGCCCAACAATCTTCACGGCGGGCCGCTGGGCTTCAACACCCGCATCTACAACGCCACCGCGCTGGACGGCGCCAATCCCGCGCTGATCCTGCACATGGTCAGCCCCGACGGCGATCAGGGCTTTCCCGGCCGGCTGGATTTCACCGTCACCTATACCTTGATGGCCAACAACACCCTCAGGATCGAGTATCGCGCCACCACCGACAAGCCCACGGTGCTCAACATCACCAACCACGCCTATTTCAATCTCAAGGGCGCGGGCAATGGCGATATCTTGAATCACCAGCTGCAGATTTTCTCCGACGCCGTGACGATGCAGGACGCCAATCATGTGGCGACCGGCGAGGTGATGAAAGTGGCCGGCACCGGCTTTGATTTCACCAAGCCCAAGACCATCGGCAAGAATATCGACGCGCCCGATCCCGCGACGCCTGCCGCGTCGGGTTTTGACATCAACTACATCGTGCGCGGGACGATGGGAAAACTGCGCCCCGCCGCGCGCGTGGTGGAGCCGGAACAAGGCCGGGTGATGGCGGTCTGGACCACCCAACCCGGTGTGCAGCTTTATGTGCGCAATGGCGGACGTCCCGTGCCGGGCAAGAACGGCCAAACCTATATGGCGCGCGGTTCCTTCTGTCTGGAAACCCAGCATTTCGCCAATTCGCCCAATATTCCAAGCTTTCCCAGCACAGTGCTGCGGCCCGGGAAGATCTTTTATGAAGTGACGGAATTTCGTTTCTCAAGCCGGAAGTGACGGCAAAGAAAAAGGGCGCCGCGATCGCTCGCGGCGCCCTTTCTTTATCAAGGCATTACTTGGGGGCGAAGGGACCCACTTCGGGCTTGCCCTGGGTGTTGGCCAGGCTGCCCAATTCCTGCTTCACGCCGGCGGCGATGGCGGAGGTTTCGCTCATCCCCTGGAAACAGGTGAAGTCCGGACGGTCGCGCCAAGAAAACGGACCGCACAGCCGCACGCCCGCCTTGATGGCCGCGTCATGCACGATGTTGATTTGGCGCTCATAGTCGGGATCGCCCTGCTTGTAGCCGGAGTGATTGCCCAGATCGCCGCTGGCCGCAAAGATCGCGGTCACGCCCGGAATCTTGGCGATGCGGTCGGCATCCTTGAGGCCCGCCAGGGTTTCGATCATCAGGATCAACACCAGATTGTCGTTGATGGTCTTGCGATAGCCGCCCGGCACAGTGCCCCAGAAATCGGAGCTGTAGGCCTGGCCGCCGCCGGCGCTACGCCGGCCCAGGGGCGGGAAGTACGCCCAGTCACGCGCCAGCAAGGCTTCCTCATAGGAACGCACGGTGGGCACCACCAGAACCAGCGCGCCGGCGTCCAGCGCATGCGCTGCCTCACGCTCGTCGGTATAGGCAATGCGCGCGCCTGGCACCGCCTTGGCGTGCGGGCATTGCGCCCACATGCGCGCGGTTTGTTCCCAGTCGCGCGGGCTGTGCTGATGTTCGGTCCAGATGAAGTCGAAACCGGCATTGGCCATGGCGCAATAAGTGGAGGGATCGGTGGCCCGGTTCAGCGTGCCGCCGACCACCTTCTCACCGCGCATCATCTTGAGCTTGACCGGGTTCCAGATCTTGGCGCCGCCCGGAATGTCATTAATGGGTCCATACTTCCAGGTCTTGTCGTCGAACTTGCCCTGGTTGACGGCGCCCGCCGGCGCCTTATCGATCGCCTTGCTGTCCACGCCGGCTGGCGCGGCAAGCGGAAACTTCATGGTGCCCGCCGCCGCATTGTTGGCATAGGGATCGGCGTTCTGCGACAGCGCCGTCACCGTGCCGAAACCCACCGCCGCAACCACTGCGGCCGAAAACAAAAATCCTTTCATGGCATTCCTCTCCCCTGGTCCTCATGCGAGGCCGATTTACGAGGCCGGCAGCTAATCAGGAGAGACGCTGTTGGTCAAACAGGCATCTTGTCCGTTCGCA
>DATEEB010000010.1:0-8761 GCA_035281345.1 Rhizomicrobium sp.
TTGGTCACCGTGTGCCTGGCCTATCCCATGGCCTATTTCGTCGCCTTTCATGCGCGGCGCAAATTCCTCTGGCTGGTGGCGCTGACCATTCCTTTCTGGACGTCTTACCTGCTGCGGGTTTTCGCCTGGAAGATCATTCTGGGCTTTAACGGCGTGATCAATTCCGGCCTGATCCGTCTTGACCTGATCGATCAGCCTTTGAGCTTTCTGCTCTACAATCCGTTCGCGGTGGTGGTGACCTTGGCCCATGCCTGGGCGGCCTTCGCCATCCTGCCGATCTATGTGAGCCTTGAGAAGATCGACCGCTCGCTGCTGGAGGCCGCCAGCGATTTGGGCGACAGCGCGCTGCGCCGTTTTCTGCGCATCACCCTGCCGCTCAGCATGCCCGGCGTGATCGGCGCCGCCATTCTGATCTTTGTCCCCACCACCGGCGACTTCGTCACCCCGGAACTGGTGGGCGGCACCAAGGGCACCATGATCGCCAATGTGATCGAGGTGCAGTTCAACAATGTCGGCAATTGGCCGCTGGGCGCAGCGCTTTCCATCGTCAGCATGGTCCTGGTGGCGGTGATCGCAGGCCTGCTCGTGGCGACGGCGCGCGCCGCCACCCGGCGCATCCGGTGAGCCCGCCATGAGAAAAAGCGGCGGCCTTTTCCTCTATGCCTTGGCCTATCTGGCGTTTCTGTATGTGCCGGTGCTTGTGCTGCCGATCTTTTCCTTCAACGATTCCCAATTCATCGCCTTTCCTTTGTCCGGCTTCACCCTGCGCTGGTATGAGGGCCTGGCCGCCGACACCGCCATGCAGCATGCCCTGGGCAATAGTTTGAAAGTGGGCGTGGCCACCGCGCTGCTTTCGACACTGCTGGGATTACTGGCCGCCAAAGCCGTGACCCACTACCGGCTACGGGCCGCAGGGGGAATGTTGGGCTTTATTTCCTTGCCCTTGTTCATTCCCGATATCGTATTGGGAATCTCGTTGCTCTTGTTGCTGGGCACGGTGGGTCTGCCTTTGTCGCTGGCGGCGGTGGTGCTGGGGCACATGCTGGTCTGCGTGCCTTTTGCGCTGACGGTGTTGATCGCCCGCTTCGAAGGTTTCGACAAAAATCTGGAAGAAGCCAGCGCCGATCTGGGCGAGGACGGCTGGATGACATTTTGGCGCGTGACCTTTCCCCTGATGCTGCCGGGCATCGTCGCCAGCCTGCTTCTGACCTTCATCACCTCGTTCGACGAATTCCTGGTGGCCTATTTCCTCTCCGGCACCGAGGCGACCTTGCCGATCTATATCTGGGGCCAATTGCGCTTTCCCTATCGGCTGCCCATGGTTTTGGCGCTGGGCGCCATCATCCTGACGGTTTCGGTGGCGCTGGTGGTCTTGGCCGAGTATGTCCGCAATCTGGGAGTCAAAAAGCCGATGGTGGGCGCATGACGTTTTTGACCATCACCCAAGTCCGCAAATCCTTTGGCGGTCCGCCGGTGGTGGACAATGTCAGCCTGGAAGTGCCGCGCGGCGAATTCTTCGCCCTGTTGGGGCCTTCGGGCTGCGGCAAGACCACCTTGCTGCGCATGATCGCGGGTTTTGAGACGCCCGACAGCGGCACGATTGCGATCGAGGGCGAGGTGATGAATACGGTGCCGCCCTATCGGCGGCCCACCAATATGGTGTTCCAGTCCTATGCGATTTTTCCGCACCTGAATGTGTTCGACAATATCGCCTATGGCTTGCGCAAACTGAAGCTGCCCAAAGAGATGTTGCGCGCAAGGATCGAAGCCATGCTGGCCACCGTCCGGCTGGAAGGCCTCAGCGACCGCGCCGCCGATCAATTGTCCGGCGGCCAGCGCCAACGCGTCGCCCTGGCGCGCGCCTTGGTGCGCGAACCGAAGATCCTGCTGCTGGATGAGCCTTTGGGGGCGTTGGACAAAAGACTGCGCGAGGCGATGCAAGTGGAACTGCGCGCCCTGCAGCGCAAGGTCGGCATCACTTTTGTTCTGGTGACGCACGACCAGGAAGAGGCGCTGTCGCTTTCCGACCGCATCGCGGTGATGGAAGGCGGCAAGATTCTGCAAGTCGCCAGTCCGCGCGAACTCTATGAACGGCCCAATTGCCGCGCGGTAGCCGACTTCATCGGCGAGATCAATTTCTTCCACGCCACGGTAAAGGAGATCGGCAGCGATGCCGCCACGGTGAATGCGGGCCTTTTGGGCCTTATCACTCTGCCGCGCGCCAATCTGGCATCCGGCATCAAGCAGGATGACCATATTCTTTTGGCCATCCGTCCTGAACATATCGGTTTTGCGCCGCAAGGCGTATCGGGCGAAATCACCGCCTCCACCTTCCTGGGCGACCGCAGCCATTTCCATGTCCGGATCGCTGGCCGCAGCGAAGCGGTGGCCGTCAGCGGCACTCCTCCCTGCGCCGGGCCAGTGCATCTGGCCTTCCCGCCGCACCATCTTATGGGCTTGCCATTAGCCGATTGAAAATGGCGCGGGTCTGACTTTGCAGGCTTTCCAGCCGCGCCTGAGTTTGGGCGAAGCTCGCACTTTCCGCTGCCCGGGTCAGCAAGGCTTTCAGCCCCGGCGTCGCGTCTTCAATGACCGGGGCTTCATCCAGCGCAATGCGCAGCACCTGGGTCAGGGCATGCTGCAGCCCAGCCGAGGCAATCAGCGCATCGGCATCCTCGGGTGCCAGGAATCCCGCCGCCTTGAGATTGTAGAGCGCGGCGATAGTGTTGGTGTTCAGTATATCCGGCTGGGCCGGGGCATGCACCAGCTGCAAAGTCTGGGCAACGAACTCAATATCCACCAGCCCGCCCGGCGCATGCTTCAAATCCCACATGCTGCGGCCCGCAAAAGTTTCCGCCATGCGCGCGCGCATATCGCGGGCATCGGCGATGATGGCCGATGCCGGACGGGCCTGGGTCAGTCTTTTGCGAATCTGCGCCGCGACGCGCGCCTGCAGGTCCTGAGGTCCGGCGATCAGCCGCGCCCGCGTAAGCGCCATATGCTCCCAGGTCCAGCTTTCGCTGGCATGATATTCGGCAAAGCTCTTCAGGCTGACCGCCACCGGGCCTTTGTTGCCGGTGGGCCGCAGCCGCATATCCACTTCATAGAGCGGCCCCGCCGCCGTGGGCGTGGTCAGCGCGGCAATAAAACGTTGCGCCAACCGCGCAAAATACAAGGTCGGCGAAAGCGGTTTGGGACCGTCCGACATCTCCACCCCGGCGGGCGTCTCATAGACAAAGACCAGATCGAGGTCGGAGCTGGCGGTCATTTCCCGCCCCCCCAATTTTCCCATCGCTACCACCGAAAAACCAGCACCCGGAATGCGGCCCGCGCTGGCCGCCAACGCCTCTTCCACTTTCGGCAACAGGCCTGCGATCACGCATTCGGCGATATCGGCCAAAGCGGGTCCTGCCTGCTCCGCTTTGGCGCTGCCCTCGACAATCTGCACGCCGACCCGGAAAATGGCTTCGCGGGCGAAGCGCCGCGCGCCGTCCAGCACATCCTCATAACCGCCGGCGGCCACGCTGGAAAAACGTGCGTCCAATTCGGCGCGCGCCGGCAAGCGGGTGAGAAATTCCGCATCCAGCAGCGCGTCCAAAATAGCGGGATGGCGCGCCAGATAAGTAGCCAGGCGCGGCGTTGCGCCGACAATATTAGCCAGCAAATCCAAAAATTGCGGCCGCGCCAGGAACAGAGAAAACAACTGCACGCCGGACGGCAGATTGGACAGAAAGCGGTCGAACTGGGTGAAGGCGACATTGGGGTCGGCGGCGCCCGCCAAAGCTTTGAGGATGACCGGAATCAGCTTGGTCAAAAGCTCGCGCGCCCGCTGGCTGCGCATGGCGCGAATACGGCCATGATGCCAGCCGCGGATCGCGGCGGAGACATGGGCGGGTTCGCCAAATCCCATGGCGGCAAGGGTCTTCAGGGTTTCGGGGTCTTCTTCGACTCCCGTGAAAACCAGATTTCCTTGCGCCGATGCCAGGTCCTGGCCGCTTTCAAACAGATGCGCATAGTGACCCTGCACATTCTCCAAAACCCGCGTCAGTTCCTCCCGAAAATCGGCGGCATGTGCATAGCCCATGAAACATGCGACATGCGCTATGCCCGCATCACTGTCAGGCAGAGAATGAGTCTGCTGATCCTCGATCATCTGCAGCCGATGTTCGAGGGTGCGCAGATAACGATAGTCGCGCTTGAGGTCCTCTCCCACAACAGCGTCCACCCGGCCATCGGCCACCAGGGCGTCCAACGCGTCCTGGGTGGCGGCCTGGCGCAAACCGGGGTGGCGTCCGCCCAGAATCAATTGCTGGGTCTGGGCGAAGAACTCAATCTCGCGGATGCCGCCGCGCCCCAGCTTGATATTGTGCCCCTTCACCGCAACGGCCCCGTGGCCGACATGGGCGTGAATCTGACGCTTGATGGATTGAATGTCCTCGATGGCGGCAAAATCCAGCGTGCGCCGCCAGATAAAGGGTTTGAGGCCGGCGAGAAACTGCGCCCCGGTCTTAGGATCGCCGGCGCAGGCGCGCGCCTTGATCATGGCGGCGCGTTCCCAGTTCTGGCCCATCGCCTCGTAATAATCCAACGCCGCATCGGTGGAGATGGCGACTTGCGTTGCCCCCGCATCGGGACGCAAGCGCAGATCCACGCGAAAGACATAGCCATCGGCGGTGGTTTCGGCGAGGAGCTTGACCAGCCCGCGCACAATATCCACCGCCGCCCCGCGCGGATCGCCCCGTTTGGCAAAGGGAAATTTCGCGACGTCGTAGAACACCACCAAGTCGATGTCGCTGGAATAATTCAGCTCAAAAGCGCCGTATTTTCCCATCGCCAGCACGGTGAGGCCACACGCATCTTCCGGAACATGCGTGGTTCCGGACCGCGCCGCCTCGGCCCGCAGCAAGAACCGCAAGGCCCCCGCCACGCAGGCATCGGCAAAACGGGTCAGCTCCGCCGTCACGCGATTGACATCCCACAAGCCCGCTATATCGGCCATGGCGATGGCCAGCGCGGCGCGGCGCTTGGCGGTGCGCAAATCCTTCATCGCCTGCGCTTCGCTGTCGGCCCGCGCCACTGCCTGTGCCAACTGGATGGCGGCATTCAAAACCGTCTGCGGACCGGCGGCAAAATACTCGCCCAGCGCACCCACCTCGCGCAGCGCCAGCCGCCCCAGAAAGGGACTATTGCCGAACACCGCATCCAGCAAGGGTTCGTTGTTGACAAATCCGGCTTGTGCCAAAGCCTCCTTCACCCGCGCGGCGCGGGCAGGGTCGAAAATATTGGGTGGAACACAAAGCATGGCCCAGTCTAACGCGCCGGTATAATTTGTCGCCGGGCGTTTAAACTCACTCAGCGGCGTTTTTGATCGCCGCGCCGGGCAGAACGCGTATTGCCGTCTTGGGAAAACGCAGCACCGCCTTGAGCCCCGTGGGCGCATTGTCTTCCAGCACCAATTCCGCGCCGTGAAAATGCGCCACGGCCGCCACCAAGGACAGCCCCAACCCGGTGCCCGGCGAGTTGCGGCTGGCTTCCAGGCGCACAAAACGTTCGATCACCCGTGGCCGGTCGGCCACCGGAATGCCCGGACCGCTATCGGTCACCGACAAATCCACGCTGTCGTCCGTCACCACCGCGCCAATCCGCACCTGGCCGCCCGCGGGCGTGTATTTGATAGCATTGTCAACCAGATTGGCCAGCGCCTGAGCGATCAGGCTGCGATTGCCTTCAATCACCACCCTGACGCCGGGCTCCAGGGTCAGCGCGACATTGCGTACTTCTCCCAACGGTTCGTACAATTCCACGACATCGGCGGCGACTTCGCCCAAATCCAGCGGCGACATGGCGGCGCGGGTGGTCCCGGCATCGGT
Organism: Rhizomicrobium sp.; assembly: GCA_035281345.1. Classification (GTDB taxonomy): domain Bacteria; phylum Pseudomonadota; class Alphaproteobacteria; order Micropepsales; family Micropepsaceae; genus Rhizomicrobium. The sequence goes on from DATEEB010000010.1 coordinate 5,871, forward strand.
TTCCGCGATCAGCAGCAAGGCGTTGAAGGTACCGATCAATTGATCGGTTTCGGCCATGGCCCGCTCGATTTCCGAGGCTTGCGCGCCGCTGGCGGTGAGCCGGGCGGCGGATTCCTCCAGCCGGTTGCGCAGGCGGTTGAGCGGGGTGCGCAAGTCATGCGCCACCGAATCCGTCACTTCCCGCAGGCCCTTCATCAGCCGTTCAATGCGATCCAGCATGCGGTTGAGATTTTCCGCCAGCGAGTCAAACTCGTCTCCCGAGCCGGTCAAGGGCACGCGCCTTGTCAAATCACCGGCAATGATCTCGCGCGAGGTGCGGTTGATGGCGTCCAGGCGTCTCAGCATGTTGCGGCTCATCAGCGCGCCGCCTGCGGTGCCCAGAACCAGGATCAACGCCACCGTCCAAGGCAAGGTGGTGGTGAACATGCGCTCGGTCAAATAGCGATCGTGCACATCCTGGGCAACCAACAATGCGAAACCGCCGGTGAGGGTGAACACCCGGCCCCGTGCCCGGCGGCTTTCCAGCTTGCCGTCCACCGGACGCTCGTAATCGAATTCCACCATGCCACCCGGCAGGCCGGAAATCTGCGGCCAGGAATCCAGATTGCCGGCAACGGTGTGATGCAATCCATCGGACAATAGATAAAGCGCCTGGCCCAGATGCAAGGAGCGCGACCGCACCGTTTCCGCCAGGCCTTGAAGGCCGAAATGCTGGTACTCTTCCGATAGGCCGGTGATTTCCGCTTCGATGATGCGATCGGTCTGGCCGTCCAGGGTGCGCCTGGTATTCCAATAGGTGAAAAACAACAGCGCCGTCACCGAAAAGGCGAACAGCAGGACATAGACAAGAACGATGCGAAACGCCTGGGTGCGTAAAAGGCCTGTCCGTAACAGAACAGGCTTAGTGCGCACGGATCATATAGCCCGCGCCGCGCACGGTATGCAGCAACGGCGCTTCGAACCCCTTGTCGATCTTCGCCCGAAGACGGCTGATATGCACATCGATCACATTGGTCTGGGGATCGAAATGATACTCCCACACGCTCTCCAACAGCATGGTGCGGGTCACCACCTGGCCGGCATGGCGCATCAGATATTCCAGCAGGCGAAACTCGCGCGGCTGCAGTTCGATGTCGGTGCCGCTACGCTTGGCGGCACGGGTCAGAAGATCCAGCTCCAGATCGCCCACATCCAGCCTTGTCTTTACGCCGGCCGGCTGACGGCGGCGCATCAAGGCGTCGATCCGCGCCAGAAGCTCGACAAAGGCGTAGGGTTTGGTGAGATAGTCGTCGCCGCCCGCCTTCAGGCCTTTGACCCGGTCGTCCACCTCCGAAAGCGCGGACAGAAACAGCACCGGGGTGGAATTGCCATGCTCGCGCATTTCGGCAACCACTTTCAGGCCATCCATTCCAGGCAACATGCGGTCGACCACCGCCACGTCATAGGGCCGGGACAAAGCCAGGTTCAACCCGGTATCGCCGTCCGACGCTTCATCCACCACATGACCCGATTCCTTCAGGCCCTGCACCAGATAACGCTGCGCTTCCAGATCGTCTTCAATCACAAGAATCCGCATGCACTCTCCCGACCATGCTTGCCCAACCATGCTTGAATCCGCGATCATGCCTAAGACGCCCGATCGCGCTTGAAAGGAAAGGGCGCGGACCTCGCAGAGGCCGCGCCCGGTCCATCATGTCTTGTCAATATCGATGGCGACAAAGCCGGTACCGCCGCCTTGGGTATGCGACACCAGAAGCAGCACGCTGGTGCGGCCGCCCTTCTTGGCCTCCGCCACGCCGGTTTGGAAATCCGCCGGACTGCGTACGATGCGGTTACCGACCTTGAGCACCACATCGCCGGGCTGCAGACCTTTGGTGGCGGCATCGCTATCGGGATCGACCTTGGTGATGACCGCCCCGACCACAACATTATCGGCGATGTTGAAGCTGCGCTTGGCGTCGGGGGTCAAGGACGACAATCCCAACCCGGCGGCGTTGGCGACGGATGGGGACAAAACCCCGTCCTTGCCTGGCGCGTTGGACGCCAGTTGCTTGGCATCCGGGCGCGCGCCGATCGTGGCCTTCATCTGCAGCGGCTTGCCTTGGCGCGCTACGCTGAACACCGCAACTTGGCCGGCCGGCACGGAAGCCACCTTGCGGGTCAAGTCGGTATGGTCTTCCACCGCCTGCCCGTTAATGCCGGTGATGATGTCGCCTTGCTCAAAACCGGCCTTGGAGGCGGGACCGCCCGCCACCACTTCGGCAACCAGCGCGCCCTTGGCTTCCTTGATCCCCAAGGAGGCGGCGATATCCGGCGTCACGGGCTGGATATTGACGCCCAGATAACCGCGGCTGACGCGGCCATGGTCCTTGAGCTGGGCGACCACGTCGTGGATCAGGCTGGCGGGAATGGCAAAACCGATGCCGATACTGCCGCCCGAGGGCGAGAAGATCATCGAGTTCATCCCGATTACCTGACCGCGCAGATCGAAGGTGGGACCGCCCGAATTGCCCCGGTTGATGGGGGCGTCGATCTGGATGAAGTTGGTATATTGCTGGCTGGATTCGATATTACGGCCCAGCGACGAGACAATGCCGGCGGTCACCGAATTGGAAAGACCGAACGGGTTGCCCACCGCCACCACCCAATCGCCCACCCGCAGCTGCTTGTCATTGCCAAATTCCACGCTCGGCAGCGGACGGTCGCTGGAGATCTTCAAAAGCGCGATATCGGTCACCGGATCGGTGCCCACCAGCTTGGCGATGAACTCGCGCTTGTCCGGCAGGGTGACGGTGATCTTCTTGCTGGCGTCCACCACATGATTGTTGGTGACGACATAGCCCACTTTGTCGATGATAAAGCCCGAACCGGCGCTCAAGGCGCGATGAGGC
>DATEEB010000011.1:0-3300 GCA_035281345.1 Rhizomicrobium sp.
CTGATTGGCCCGGGCCAGCAAGAAAATGCGGTCTGCCTGGCGCAGGCACAATTGCGTCCAGGGACTGTCCGGCGCATCGCCGCGATAGAACACGATATCGTGGGACTGCTCGAAGCTGTTGAACCATTCCGCCGTCTGGTCGCCGGCGCCAGCGTCAAGCACCGCCGCCCTGCAGCCCATGCCCGCCAGCGCATTGGCCAGGCGCTGCGCAATGGGAACCTCGGACAATCCGTCTTGCAGCGGCACGATGGCGAAGGTCTTGGGCCGCGATTTGGCGGAGCGGCCGCGATTGGCGTCCTTCAGCCGCTTGATCAGCATCTGCATCAAATTCATCATCACCCGGGGATGGCGGGACACCAGCGCTTCGAAGCCGTCCGGGCTGATGCGCAGCAATTCGGTGTCGCGCAGCGCCACCAGCTGAGCGGAGTGATTGGTGGAGCCGGAGATCAGCGACATCTCGCCCACCGTCTCGCCAGCCTGGATATGCGCCACTTGGTGCCGCGCGCCTTGCGGGTCGGAAACGAACACGCCCAGACTGCCGGTCACCACCAGAAACAAGGCTGCGTTGTTTTCGCCGTCCCGTTCCAGCAGGGTGCCCCCAGGCAGGCCGAACCAGTTGGCTTCCGCCAGCAAGTTGCGCAAGGCGGTATCGCCGACATTGTCCAAGAGCGCGAAACCCTTCAGCCGCTCCTGCAGCTGTTCGGGATAGACAGTCTGCTGGCCGATGCGAAAAGAGGACAGGAACGCCATATGCATCCTTACCCCAAGCTGTTTTAACTCACCATGCGGTCCAGCCCGCATCCGCGTTCAGACAGCTGCCCGTCACATAGGACGAAGCCGGCGCCGCCAAAAACACCAAGGGCCCGCCGATCTCTTCGGCCCGCCCGACCCGGTTCAGCATGGTGCGTTCCGCCAGGCGCGGTTCCAGCCCCGGCGGCATCTTTCCGGGCTGGGGAAACGGCCCCGGCACCAGCGCATTGACGCGGATCCTCTCAGGCCCCAGTTCGGCCGCCAAATGCCGCGTAAGCTGTTCAAGGCCCGCCTTTGCAGGACCATAATGGAAAGGACTTTGCCGAGCGCGGTCGTCATACAGCCTCCCATCCGGGGAAACCTGGCCATAGATGGAGGAGATATTGACCACGCTGGCGTCGCCAGAGGCCGCGACCGCCGCGCGCAGGGCGGGCAGAGCCGCACGCGTGGATTCAAAAGCGGTCGTCACGGTTGCGGCATAAGTGACGGCAAAGTCTTCCGGCGCCAGTTGGGCGAAGGATTTGCTCCTCATCGCCCCGATATTGTTGACCAGCACATCCAGGCGTTTCAAGCGGCCGAAAAAGCTGCGAATCACGGAGACGTCATGGGCATCGAAAGCCGCCGTTTCGACGGAAAAACCCTCGCGCGTGAGATCGGCGGCAAAACCATCCAGAGCCGCGGCGTCGCGGCCATTGACGATGACATGGGCTCCGGCCTGGCACAGGGCGCGTGTCATGGCCGCACCCAGATGGCCGCGGCTGCCGGAAACGAAGGCGATTTTGCCGTCCAAACGGAAAAGATTTTGCGCCATGATGATCGCCAGAAACCCAATAGGCACGGTGCCAGCGCGGGGTAAACAACTGTTTACGACGTTGGCGATCGGCCCGCCAAACGGGAAAGGATATTGCTGCGGCGCAGCATAAACGGCTCAGGCCGCCTTATTGGAAACAGCGCTTCGCCACAGTAAAGTTGCAAACAGGCTCACAATAGGACACCCAACAGGGCTTTTCGCCGGCCGCACCGGCCGCTTACAAAGGAACGACTTTTCCATGATCCGCAAATTTCTTGTCGCCGGACTGACGGCGTGCCTCTTGCTTGGTGCTGTGCCCGGCGCCCTTGCCGCCGATGCCAAGCTCGAGCCTTCTTCTGCCGTCCGCAAGAATCTGGTGGCAGCGCAAACCGCGAACAACAAGAAGGATTTTCCCGCGGCGCTGGTCGCGATTGAAGCTGCCAAGCAGGTAGCGGATCGCACGCCCCATGACAACTATCTGATCAATCGTTTCGCGGCGAGCATTTATGTCGGCATGAAGGATCTCACCGCCGCAACCCCGGCAGCGGAAGCCGCGGCGGACACCGATCCCGCCGCCATTCCGGAGGCCGAAAAGGCGGCGATCTACAATCTGGCGATGCAGCTGGCGATGAACGCCAAGCACTTTGACAAGGCCGCCAAATACGGCAAGGCCTTGATGGCGCTTACCCCGCCGCCCAACAGCACCGATATGTCGTTGATCGCACGGGCGAATTTTTTCAACCAAGATTATCCTGGGGCCATTGAGGTCTCGCAGAAGAACATCGACGCCGCGATCGCCGCCGGCCAAAAGCCGCAGCGCGGCGACTTCCAGGTCCTGATGAGCGCCCAGGCTCAGATGAAGGACGATGCCGGCGCCCAAAAAACGCTGGAGCAGGCGGTTGCCACCTTCAACCAGCCGGAGGACTGGGACCGGATCGTCCCGATTGCCTTCACCACACCGGGCATGCGCGACATCGACTATATTCACATGGGCAGGCTGATGTTCCAGCTTGGCGGCAAGATCAGACCGGAAGATGCGTCCTTGATCGGCGCCACCGCCAACAAGCTCGGTCTTTTGGGCGACACGCAGCAGGCGGAAAAGGCGGGCGGAACGGGCTTTACGCCAGTCGGCACACGCGCGGACGCCGACAAAAAGACCATTCCGGCCCAGATCGCGGCCGGCGCCAAGGAGAATGGCAACTACAATGTGAAGCTGGCGGAAGCGCTATACGGCTACGGCATGTATCCGCAAGCCATCGCCGCCGCGCAATTGGGCAAGAGCAAGGGCGGCGCCGCCGACCCCACCGAGGCCGACATGGTGATCGGAATGTCGCAAGCAGCGTCGGACAAATATTCCGAAGCGGTGACCACCTTCGGCGCCATCCGTGCGCCAAACCCGGCCGCGGCCCGCGTGGTGCGCTTGTGGACCATTTTCGCCAAGTCCAAGGCCAATCCCACCACGGCCGCCAACTGATTTGTTGCTAGAAAACGGGGCGCGGCTACACCCGCGCCCCGTTTCTTTGAGTCACTGACGAGATTGGGGCGGACATGAATTTGATCATGGGCTTCGCGCCGTTCATTCTGTTCACGGCGCTGTCGCGGCTATCCGTCGATCTCGCCTTATGGGTGGCGTTCGCCGCCGCCTTTGTCGTCACCATCCGCGATTTCGTCGAAAGCCCCAGCCTGCGCCTGCTGGATGCCGGCAGCCTGGCCTTGTTCGCGCTTCTGGCTCTGGGCCGCAGCTTCTTGGATTTGCCCTT
>DATEEB010000012.1:0-13162 GCA_035281345.1 Rhizomicrobium sp.
TCCTTATGCGGTGATCCTGCAGGTGACGCCGGTGGTGGCCATCGCGCCCTTGATCCTGATCTGGGTGGGATTTGAGCGTATCAATCTGGCGCTGACGATCATCGCCGCCATCGTGGCCTTTTTTCCCATTCTGGCGGGCACAACGCTGGGTCTGAAAAGCGCCGATTTCAACCTGATCGATCTGTCTCGTCTCTACGGCGCATCGCAGGCGCAAACCTTGTGGCGCATCCGCCTGCCCACCGCCCTGCCCTATCTGCTGTCCGGGATGAAGACAGCCGGCGGCCTGGCCTTGATCGGCGCGGTGGTGGCGGAATTCGTGGCGGGCTCGGGCACCGCCACGGGCCTGGCATGGCGGATTGTGGAATCCGGCAACCGTCTGGAGATCGCCACGCTGTTCGCGGCGCTTGCGCTTCTGGCGCTAACCGGCGTGGCGATCTTCGCCGCCTTGTCGCTGCTGGAATGGGCGCTGCTGCGGCGCTGGCATGAAAGCGCTATCGCGATCCCGTCTTGACCGGCGCGCTTTCGCGCACCGCCAGCATGGCGCACAATCCCACCAGCAGAGCCGCGCACATATACCACGCCGGCGCCAGCGGCGATTTGGTGACCGCGGTCAGCCACGTCACCACAAAGGCCGCGGTCCCGCCGAACACCGCGATCGCCACGGCATAGATGATGCCGATACCGCCGGAGCGCAGATGGGGCGGCAAAGTTTCGCTCATGAAAGAAAGGCTCGCGGGCTGCCCCAAGGCCAGCAGGGTGATCATCAGCGCCACCGAAGCATAAAGCACCGCCGGGGTGCGCAGTTGCACCATCAGCATGAAGCAAGGCACACTCACGGCGCACAGAAGTGCGGTGGCCGTTATCATCACCGGCTTGCGCCCCAGCCTGTCACACAACCATCCGCCGATCGGACAACTGATCGCGCCACAAATACCCGCAATGGCGACGGCGCCGAAGGCCTGCGCCGCCGACAGGCCCAAGTTGCGCGTGGCAAAGATATTCAAGGAGAGCAGCGTATAGGTCGCAATGGTGGCGCAGGCGGCCATCGCCAGCATCAAGAGCGACAGACGCAGTTGGGCGCCGGTCATGGCCGGAGGCTTGACTCCGGTTTTCCGCTCCAATGTTTCGGGCAAGTTGCGGCGGATGATCAGCGCGAACGGCACCACGGCGGCGCCCAGCAGCATCGCCACGCGCCACCCCCAGGAGACCAGGTTTTCCGGGGGCAACCATTGCGCCAGCAACACGCCGACCACGCCCGCGGTCAAACTCGCCACATACTGGGTGGCAAGCTGCATCGAGACATAGAGACCGCGTTTTTCCGGCGGCGCCGCCTCCATCAGGAAAGCGGTGGTGGGGCCCACCTCGCCGCCCAAGGCAAAGCCCTGCAGCAAGCGGAAGATCACCGCCAAAATCGGCGCGGCGACGCCGATACTGGCATAGGACGGCGTCAGCGCCATGCCGACAATGGCAAAGCCCATCAGACCGAAGGAAAACAACATGGCGGGCTTGCGGCCGATCCTGTCGCCCAACGGGCCGATCAAAATGCCGCCCAGGGGACGGGTGAGAAATCCCACGCCGAAGATGGCCAAGGTGCGCAACAGACTGGTTGTGGGAGAGTCGCTGGGGAAAAAGACCGCCGCGATCGGGACCGCGAAAAAACCGAAAATCAGGAAATCGTAGAATTCCAGCGCATTGCCCGCCATGACGGCGCTCAACTGCGGAATGGAGAGGCTTTTGCCCGTTTCTCGCATAAATCCCCCGTTTTCCCGATTATGCCTGTATTCCAGCATATTATAATACACATAATATGTGTAAATATATAAAAACTACACATTTTACCTGTTAAAGTCTTGATTTCGCCCGCCGGGCATGATCTTTCCCGCCTCCATGGCGCATCAAAATCAAGGCCTGCAAATGTTGACTGCCAACCGCTTGCGCGATGGGGATGTGCTCTATCGCAAGGGCAATGGCTGGGTCCCGATCCTGGCCGATGGCGATGTCTATCCCGACCAGACCAGCGCCGAGACGGCCTTGGCGGCCGCCACGGCGGAACTGGCACGCAATCAGGTGGTCGCGCCTTATCTGTTCGAGGTACGCGAGGTGCATGGCAAGATCAAACCGGTGAAGGAACGCGAGATTATCCGCGCCGCGGGGCCGACCGTGCACCCCCATACCGGCAAGCAGGCGGGCCAATTTCATGCTTGAGCCGCTCCATGCTTAACACCGTCGTCAAGCCCGTGGCACCCAATATGTACCGCTATGACGAGTTCGACGCCCAATTCGTCAGCGAGCGGGTCAATCAATTCGCCGGCCAAGTGGCGCGCCGCCTGTCGGGGGAATTGACCGAAGACCAGTTCAAACCCTTGCGCCTGATGAACGGGCTCTATCTACAGTTACACGCCTATATGCTGCGTATCGCGGTGCCTTACGGAACCCTTTCGTCCAAGCAGATGCGCAAGCTTGCTCATATCGCCCGCACCTATGACAAGAATTTCGGGCACTTCACCACCCGCCAGAATTTACAGTTCAACTGGATCAAGCTGGTGGATGTCCCTACACTCTTGCGCGAGCTTGCCGATGTGGAAATGCACTGCATTCAGACCAGCGGCAATTGCGTGCGCAACATCACCGCCGACCAGTTCGCCGGCGCAACCGATGAAGAAATAGAAGACCCACGTCCCTTGGCCGAAATCATCCGCCAATGGTCGTCCCTGCATCCCGAATTCGTCTTCCTGGCGCGCAAATTCAAGATTGCGGTGGGGGCCTGCGCGCACGACCGCGCGGCGCTGCAGTATCACGATATGGCGGTGCAGATTGTGAAGAATGCCGAAGGCCGTATCGGCTACAAGGTGATGGCAGGCGGTGGCATGGGCCGCACGCCCTATATCGCCCATGTGATGAATGAATTCGTCGAGCGCCAGGACATTCTGGCCTATCTGGAGGCAGTGCTGCGCGTCTACAACCAGGACAGCCGCCGCGACAATATTCACAAACAGCGGATAAAGATCCTGATCAACACCATCGGACCCGACGAAATGCGCCGCCGCGTGGCGCGCGAGTTCGAAGAACTCAAGCGCATGGGCACGCTCACCCTGCCGAAGGAAGAATTGGACCGCATCACGGCGTATTTCGCGCCCCCGACGTTCGAGACCGGCATGTCCGACACATTGCCCGATGCCGGCCAAGATTTCGCCCATTGGGCCAAAACCAATGTGCACAAGCACAAAGCGCCCGGCTATGCTATCGCCACCATTACCTTGAAGACACCGGGTCAGGTGCCGGGCGACGCCACCGCCGAGCAAATGGACGCCATCGCCGACCTGATGGACCAGTACAGCCTGGGCGAAGTGCGGGTGACGCATGAGCAGAATCTGGTCCTGCCGCATGTCCGCAAACAGGACCTGCCCGCCATTTATGCCAAGCTCAAGCAACTGGATTTCGCGTCGCCCAATGCCGGGCTGATCACCGACATCATCGCCTGCCCGGGTTTGGATTATTGCGATTTGGCCAATGCGCGCTCCATTCCGATCGCCCAGCGCATCGCCAAGAAATTCGAGAATCTCGATCGCCAGCATGAGATCGGCGAGCTCAAGATCAAGATTTCCGGCTGCATCAATGCCTGCGGCCATCATCATGCCGGTCATATCGGCATCCTGGGCGTGGATAAGAAGGGCGTAGAATTCTACCAGCTGGTGCTGGGCGGATCGGGCGCGGAAGACGCATCGATCGGCGAGATCATGGGGCCCGGTTTTGGCGAGCATGAAATCGCCGACGCGGTGGAGCGAGTGGTGAATGTCTATCTGAAGACGCGCCAGCCGGGCGAACGCTTCCTGGATACCTATCGCCGCTTGGGCATGGCGCCGTTCAAGAACGCGGCCTATGAGAAAGAAGCGGCGTGACCAAACTTATCAGCTTTTCCAACAAGGAAACGGGGGGCGCTTACGCGCAGGATCATTTTGCGCCCGTGGCGGACGATGCGTCCCTGCCGGAAGGCGCGGTCCTAGTTTCCCTGGCGCGTTTCCAGAAGGAAAAGGACAGCCTGCTTGCACGCAACACGCCATTGGGCGTCAGGCTGCAAAGCCATGAGAATCCCGAGTTGCTGGGGGAGGACGTCAATCGCCTGTCGCTGGTGGCGCTGGAATTTCCCAAATTCCGCGATGGCCGCGCTTTTTCCTGGGCCCGCATCCTGCGCACCCGGCTGAACTTCAAAGGCGAAATCCGCGCTATGGGCGATTTTCTGTACGACCAGGTGAACTATCAGCACCGGGTCGGTTTCGATGCCTGGGAAGTCCCCGACCATTTTACGCTCCCGATGTTCAACCGCGCCTTGAGCGAAATGACCGGCGTCTATCAGCCCTCAAGCGACGGCAAGAAGACCATCTGGCAGTTGCGCGCATCATCCTGAACAATCTCTTCCTTTCCCAATCCTGCCACAGCCCGCGATTCGCGGAACTGTCACGGTCCGGGCGGGGAAAATCGCTTGCGCTGAGGCCCCCCTTGGCCCAAAACGCCAAGCCATGAACGCCCCGGCCCGTTTCGACTCGCTGCCGCGCTTTGCCTCCGCGCTCAAGGCCATCGAAAGCCTGAAGCCGGGCGAACCGCTTTACCTGGTCCATCCCGAGAAATTCGCCGCCGCCGCCAAGCAATTTCTGGACGGTTTTCCCGGCGATGTTCTCTATGCGGTAAAAGCCAATCCGCATCCGGTGGCGCTGACCCATCTGTGGAACGCCGGCATCCGGCATTTCGACACCGCCAGCCTGGGCGAGATCGAAGCGGTGAAAAGCCTGCTCCCCGACGCGGTCTGCCATTTCATGGCGCCGGTGCGCCTGCCGGGCCAAGCCAAAGCGGCCTTTGAGAAGCATGCCGTCACGGACTTTGTCGTGGACAGCGATGCCGAGCTGGACAAGCTGCTGGCCGAAACCGGCAAATCGCCCAAGCTGCGGATTTTCGTGCGATTGGTGGCGCAGTTGGGCGGCGCGCTGCTCGAGATGTCCAGCAAGTATGGCTGCCGCCCGGAAGAAGCCGCCAAACTGCTCAAACGGGTGCGCGCAGCCGGCACCGCCCCCTGCCTGACCTTTCATGTCGGCTCGCAATGCCTGTCGCCTTTTTCCTATGCCCAGGCGATCGAGATCGCCCAGCGTACGATTGCCCTGTCCGGCGTGGACATCGCGGCGCTCGATATCGGGGGCGGTTTTCCCGCCGCCTATTCGGGACAGGAGCCGCCGCCCTATCACTGGTATTTCGACATGATCAAAGAGGCGCTCAACACCCTGGGCCGCCCGGATCTAAAAGTAATGTGCGAGCCGGGCCGCGCCCTGTGCGCACCGGGCATCTCGCTGGTGGCGCAAGTTGTGATGCGGCGCGGCGACCGGCTGTATCTGAATGACGGCATCTATGGCAGTTTCGACGAACAGCGCTTTACCAGCTTCGATGAAGACTATCCCCCCAGCGCCATCAGCCTGGACGCCAAGGGCAAGGCCAAGCTGATGGTGGGCGAAAAGCGCCCCTTCCGTGCCTATGGTCCGACCTGCGATTCCGCCGATGTGCTGCCGCGTCCGGTGATGCTGCCCGACAGCATCGCCAATGGCGATTATGTGCTGTTCGACGCCATGGGCGCCTATACCGTGTCGTCGCGCTCGCCCTTCAACGGCTATTATCCGGACAGTTGGGCTGTGATCGGCTAGCCGCTGCCGCGCAGCCCAAAGGCTGCTTGGCGTTCGGCTAGCAAAAGCTCCACTGGAGCTTTTGCTGATCAGCCTCACGGGCGATCATAGGATAGGGCGCCACCGCGTTAGCCGTCGCCGCCGATGGCTGCCAAAAATTTCTTTACCGGAAAAATACTTCTGTCCGCTAGCCTTGGCGCTCGCAAGCATGGCTTCGTGAGGGAGACATGGTCAGCAAGGACTTCCTGGCACAGCTCGAAGGCTACGGCCTGACGACCGCGGACATCCATTATCACATGCCCGATCATCCCAAACTGCTGCAACAATTCATCTGGCAAGACTATGACCTGGCGCCGCTATTTCCCGGCCTGAAGCAGTTCCTGGATTTCTGGCAGCGGGAGCTGGAAGGCGCGCTGCACTCCGTCCGTGTCGCGCATGATCAACTGATCAAGCCGACGGAATGGAAGCTGGTGGGCGGCTTATTCCGCCTGAACTGACCTGCCCGGTTTACCTTCCGTTAAGCAGACGCCAACAGAACCTTAAGAGTGATGCGCCAGCATGTCCTGCAAAGGACAGATCATGGCTGCGTCCGACAAGCTTTCGCATCTGCTGCAACTGGCCGACCGCGGTCCGGCCTTGCGCGCCGCGCTGGCCGAGGATGTGGCCGAGCTTTTGACCGAATGGCAGCCAGACTATCCCGAAAGCATGCGCACCATCTGTGAGGCCTTGCTGGCGGAAGCGGTACGCAATGTGGACGCCCCGACCCGGACGCGGTTGCGCGTGCGGCTCTACAACCATCCGGAGCTGGCGCAACGCGTGCTACCGCGCGAATCCAAGACACAGAATTTGATTGAGGCCGCGCGCAACGGCGAAAACCTGTCCGCCATCCTGGCTGAGAGCCTGGGTGTGGACGGCGCGAAAGTGCGCGAAATTCTGGACGATCGAACCGGATCGGCATTGGCGGTTGCCTGCAAGGGCGCCCATTTCGACCGCGCCACATTTTCCGCCCTGGTCTTGCTTATCCATTCCGCGCCGGACCGCAGGCGCGCCTTCGCCGTGCTGGACAGTTTCGACACGGTGCCGATGAGCGAAGCCACCCGCCTGTTGCGCGGCTGGCGCGAGGGGCAGGCAGCTTAGTTTTCGGCGGTGAGGGGTGGTTCGTGTGCGCCAGCACACGAAGAATTTGGTCCGTCGTTAGCGACAGCGTAGCGCGACGACCAAATTCAGGGACGAACGCGCGGCTGCAAAGCCGCGCCGCGGATCTTAGTTCGCCGCGTGCACCTCATGCCGTTCTCTGGTTTTCAAGAACTTCACAGTGGAAAAGCGATCGGCGACATAGCCGATTTCCCAGGCGCTTTTGGCCAGGAAGACCGGCGCGCCATCGCGGTCCGACGCCATGCCGCCCTTGTTGGCGTTGGAGAATTTCTCGATTTCGGCATCGCTGCCCGATAGCCAGCGGGCGCTGTCGTAAGGCGAGGCCTCCAGTTCCGCTTCCAGATCATATTCGGCCACCAGACGCGATTTGAGCACGTCCAGCTGCAGCGCGCCCACCACCCCCACGATCCATTGCGAACCGATCAATGGCTTGAACAGCTGGGTGACGCCCTCTTCCGCCAGGGATTCCAGAGCACGCGCCAGATGCTTTTGCTTCATGGGATCGGCAAGCCGCACCCGGCGCAGGATTTCCGGGGCGAAATTGGGAATGCCGGTGAACACCACCTGACCGCTTTCCGACAAAGTATCGCCCACGCGCAGAACGCCATGATTGGGAATGCCGATAATGTCGCCGGGCCAGGCCTCGTCCACCGTCTCGCGCTCGGAGGCAAAGAACAGGATGGGATTGTGCACCCCGATGGTTTTGCCGGTGCCCGATTGCTTAAGCTTCATGTTGCGCTTGAACTCGCCCGAGGCCAGCCGCAGGAACGCCACCCGGTCGCGATGGTTGGGGTCCATATTGGCCTGGACCTTGAAGACAAAGCCGGTGACCTCCTTGTCACCCGGCTCGGCGGCACGGCCCAGCGCGGCCTGGGTGCGCGGGCTGGGGGCATTTTGCGCCAGCGCGTCCAGCAATTGCGCCACCCCGAAATTCTTCAGCGCCGAACCGAAATAGACCGGCGACAAATGGCCTTCGCGATAGGTGGCAAGATCGAAGCGCGGCAACCCTTCGCGCGCCAGCATGACATCGTCTTCCAGCTTGGTTTTGAGCTCATCATCCAGTTTGCCGTCATGAAATGGAATAAAGGCATCGCTGTTCAAGTCGTACACGCCTCTGAAATTCAAGCCCATGCCCGCGGGCCACATCATCGGCGCAGTCTCGATCTGAAGCTGGTCGGAAAGCTCGTCCAACAATTCGAACGGGTCGCGCGCCTCGCGGTCCATCTTGTTGACAAAGGTCATGATGGGAATATCGCGCAGCCGGCAAACCTCGAACAGCTTGCGGGTCTGGGCCTCGATGCCCTTGGCGGCGTCGATCACCATCACGGCGGAGTCCGCCGCCGTCAGGGTGCGGTAGGTGTCTTCGGAAAAATCCTCATGGCCCGGCGTGTCCAACAGATTGAACACCGCGCCCTTATATTCAAAGGTCATTACCGCCGAGGTGACCGAGATGCCGCGTTCCTGCTCGATCTTCATCCAGTCGGACTTGGCGCGCCGCGCTTCGCCGCGTGCCTTGACCCGGCCGGCGGCATGGATCGCCCCGCCCAACAGCAAGAGATGCTCGGTCAAGGTGGTCTTGCCCGCGTCGGGATGAGAAATGATGGCGAAAGTCCTGCGTCTTGCGGCTTCGCTGGCGGGGGTACGGCTCATGGCCGGGGGTTAGCAGCCTCCAAGCCCGGATGCAAATCAGGCCGCAATCAGACGCCAATCAAACGATCGGCTCATCCACAAAAGCGCGACCTTCGCGGTCCTCGATCTCCACGATCCACAGATCGGGATCGAATTTGACCTGCTTGTCGCACCAGTCGGCAACCCGTTTTTCGTCCGTCCAGCCGCCCAGCGGCTGGGCCCAGACCAGATTGCCCTTGCCATCCCGCGCCTGGTTCAGCACCAGCACCGAACCGTCGAACTTGTTGACCCTGAGGATGACGGTGCCCGCTTCCTCCGATCCCATCCGCACGACAAAGGCCGACGCACCCGCGACCTCGGTGCGGCGGGTCAGGGCGCGCACAAAGATTCCAGCTTTCAGGCGCGGCGGCGATGTCATCTGGCGGTTGTAGAGCAATCAAAGGCGCGAGCGCGAGGGATTTTGCGACCTGAGCAGGAGCAAGGAGCGATATGGGCGAATAGCCCATGAGCGACGAAGCGACGAACTCAGGGCGTAAAAGACCTGCGCTCGTATCAGGAGGCAGCGCGGAAGGGTAAGACCTTACCGGTCGCAAGGCGTTCGCCTTTTGCGTCCACCGCCGCATAAGGCAAGCGCACCGTCACCGTCGTGCCTTCACCCAGCACCGAGTCCAGAATGGCCGAACCGCCATGCATCTGGGACAAGGATTTGACCAGCGCCAGCCCCAATCCGGTGCCTTCCTTGGCGCGGGTTTCGGCATTCTCAACCTGCTCGAACGGCTTGCCCAGCCGCTCCAAATCCTCCTTGGAAATGCCGGTGCCGGTGTCGCTGACGGTGATCTCGATCCCTTGATGGGCGTCCAGCGCCTTGGCCGATACCCGTACTTCGCCGCCGGGCGGGGTGTATTTCACGCCATTGGAGAGAAGATTGACCAGAACCTGTTTCACCGCGCGCCGGTCGGCAAACACCAGCCGCGCGCCCGGCGCCACCGTCAGTTTCAACGCCACGCCAGCGCGTTCGGCCGGAATCCGCAGAAAGCGCACCGCGCTTTCGGCCGTCTCTTCCAAATCGAACAATTCCTCATGCAGCTCGAACTTGCCGGCTTCGATCTTGGACATGTCCAACACCGAATTGATCAGCTCCAGCAGATGCGCGCCCGATTCATGGATCAGGCGGGAATATTCCTGATAGCGCGGTCCCAGCGCGCCGAACATTTCGCGCGTCATCACTTCCGAAAAACCGATAATGGCGTTCAACGGCGTGCGCAACTCATGGCTCATATTGGCCAGGAAGCGCGACTTGGCGCGCGACGCGCCCAAAGCGGCGTCGCGCGCTTCCACCAGCGCGCGCTCATGCGCCTTGCGCTCGGAAATATCGCGCGTCACCGCCACGATGTCGGCCGGATCGCCCAGATGCATTTGCGCCGGGCGGCAACGCATTTCCGCCCACACATAATGGCCGTCCTTGTGGCACAACCGCACTTCCGCGGTGCCGACGCGGCCGTGATAGCTGGATTCCGTCAAGGCCGCCTGGATCGCGGTCAAATCCTCGGGATGCACCAGATTTGGCACAGCCTGGCCGATCAAGTCTTCCGGCAAGCAACCCAGCAGCGCCAAGGTCGCCGGACTGGCATAGCGGATACGTCCATCGGAGGAATGACGGGTGATCAGATCCAACGCATTGTCGGCCAGGAAGCGGTACATGGCCGCGCCTTCCGCGGCGGCGGCATCCGCCGCCCGCTGGCGATCCTGGGCCGCGGCGGCGATCAACGCCGCTTGCATCAGGGCGGCCAGCACCGAACAGGCATGGACCTGCCATAAAGGAAGCGTCAGCCGGGACGCCGGCAATTGCCCCATGGCTTCGGCGGCGGCCACGGCCAGAAAAGCCAGGGCCGCGGCAATACCGGCCCGCACCACGGCAGGCCGCCCGCCCGACAACGCGGCCTCGGCGGGGATCAGGGCAAACCAGATCACCAGGGGCGACGCCACCCCGCCCGTCAACACCGTGAGATAGCCGATCAAAGCCGCCGAATAGGCCAGGCCAATCTGCTCCAGCACCGCCAGGGAAATCGGCGTCAAAGTCAGCAAGGCCAGCAAACCGGGGAGCAACAGACCTAGGAAGGCGACAAGCTCGGCCGTATCGGGCTGCCCGACCAGCGCAAAAAAGGCCAATCCCAGGCACACGCCCACACCCGCCTTGGCGGCCTGCAGCCAGGCAAACAGCCGTCGCTGCGCCCGGCAATCCAATAGGGGGTTCGAAAAACTGTTTGTCTTCATCACCATCAGGCGTGCCGCAGGCCGGAATGAAAGCCGGCGCAGTCTCACCGCACAGGCTTAACGAAAGCTGAAGCGCACCGGGTTCCGTTCAGTTTTCCACAAGGATTGGGCCGGTTGGAAGGGCGCAATTTCAGCCTTTGTTAGCGAAGATGGCGCGATTCGGGCCGGGGCGCGAATGTTGCGTCTCTCAGCGTACACAGAGCTTGACGCAACCCTAACCAATCTTCAACGCAAAACGTTGCATTCTCGCCCCCGAGACCCGGTACAGAGCAAAAACATGGCCGCGGCCCATCCGGCAGCGCGTGACCGCACGGAGTTCCAGGAAGATCCCGCGACGCTTCTGCGTTCGCTGGATTCCTTGCGCACGGCGCTCACCATTTTCGACCGCAAGGGCCGGCTGCTCTATGCCAATGCCCATCTCAATTATCTTTTCCGTTCCTTTCCGCCGCGCGAACAACTGATCGGCAAAAGCTATGAAGACCTGATCCGGCTGGAGATCGAAGGCGGTGAGATCGCGCCCAGCGCCTTGGCGGGCGGCGTCAAAGCCTTTTTCGCCCAGCGTCTGAACCAGCTTCGGGACGACGAATATGCGCCGCGCGACGTGCCGCTGCGCGATCACCGCGTGGTGGAGATCAAAGCCCGCCGCGGCCAGGCCGGCCACACCGTTCTGCTATGGACCGACGTCACCGCCGCCCGCGCACAGCTGACACGCTTGCAGGAAGCGGTCTCCCTATCCGTGGAAGCCTTTGCCTTCTATGACGCCAATGACCGGTTGATCCTGGCCAACGATCTCTATGCCCATCTCTGCGGCATGAAAAGTCTGGATGAGATGATCGGCAAAGCGTTCCCCGAGATTGTGGCCCAGGTCGCCTATAATGGCCGTCTGGCATTGGACGAGACGCCGGAGCAATGGCTGGAGCGCCGTTTGCAAAATCACCGCACCGATGCCGGGGCCATGACTTTGCGCACCAGCACGGGCGAGGCTTATCTGGTGCGCGACCGCGCCGCGCCCGATGGCGGCCGCGTCATGGTTTTCACGAACGTTACCGACAAGGTCCGGGCCGAAACCGCCCTGAAGGAACAGGAACATGCTTTGGCGGACAGCCGCGCGGAAGCGGAAAAGCAAAGCTCCTATCTCGCCGATCTGACCACGCGCCTGGATCAGGCCAGCGCCAGCGTGCATAGCGCCAAGACCACCCTGCTGCGCACCATGGGGCATGAGCTTAAAACCCCATTGAATGCCATTTTGGGCTTTTCCGATTTGATGGGGACTCTGGCGGACAATCTCAATGCCGCCCAGATTCGCGAATATGCAGGCTTGATCCAACAGGGCGGCAACAATCTGCTCAAGATCATCAACCAGATCATGGATCTCACAAAAATTTCCGCCGGCCGCTACGATCTTCGGCGCATGCCGGTGGATGCGGGCGGCGTTCTCTGGCTGACTCGCGATGCCTTCCTGGCCCGCGCCGAGGCGCGTGGCATCACCATCGATGCGGAAAATTGCCCCGCGGGACTGACGGTGGATGCCGACGAAGGCGTCCTCACCGCCATGGTCCATAGCCTGTTGGACAATGCCATCACCTTCACCACCGGCAGCCGCGTTACCTTGACGGCGGCGGCCTGCGAAACGGGCGTCACCCTCACGGTGGAAGATGACGGCGCAGGCGTGTTGCCCGACGACCTGGCCCGCATCCTGGAGCCGTTCGAGCATGCCGGACGCAGCGAAGGCGCACAGCATTCCAAGGGCGCCGGCTTGGGCCTGACCTTGGTCAAGGCCTTTGCCGAACTACATGGCGGGTGGCTGGAATTGGACAGCGGACGGGGCGAAGGCTTTCGCGCCAGCATCACCTTACCGCCGGCGCCCTTGCCCATCGCGCCTTAACGTCTAATCCTGAAACCTTCACGATTGCAATGTTTACACGGGGAAATCGCCGTGTTCTTAACGATTGGCGGCATTTGTCGAAAATTTTAAAGATATCCAACTCAAATACACGGCTTTTTTGAATCGAAACGAAACGATCCCGTCAGCATTGCGTTGGTGCTGGCATGAGAGAGCGTCCAATTCATTCCAATTTTAGACAAACAACTAAGCGCCTGAGAAGAAGGCGCACCGCATGCTCTTCACGTGGAACACAGAAGGGCATGAAATGATTTTCCGGGCCATATTCTGGATCGGTCTCGTGTCGCTGTTGACGCCGCATGAACCCGATCTTGGCCTGGGACGCCCAGGCGCCGGCACATTGCATACCCCCCCCGCCATGATCCAATCCGCCGCTAAAGGTCTCTCGCGGACCGGCCAGGATTGTGGTTCTGCTTGTGCCGGCGGCCTCGGCCTGCTCTCTGTGTTCCACCTCAACACCAATAGCGGCTTCATGGCTGGACTGGCCGACGTGAAGGCCCAGATCGCCGAGGACCGCCTGG
The DNA here is from genome assembly GCA_035281345.1 of Rhizomicrobium sp. Lineage (GTDB taxonomy): Bacteria > Pseudomonadota > Alphaproteobacteria > Micropepsales > Micropepsaceae > Rhizomicrobium. The sequence goes on from DATEEB010000012.1 coordinate 13,146, forward strand.
CGCGGGCCCAGCACCGC
>DATEEB010000013.1:0-3641 GCA_035281345.1 Rhizomicrobium sp.
CTTTTCAAAACGCCGGTGAAGGTCTCGATTGCGGCGGCGTACCAGAAGGAATGGAGGAGCGCGACTGCGTGATCAAAGTCCTGCGCGACAGCCTGGTTGCAGGAGGTCGAAAAATGCACCGTGCCGAGAGGGCCGGTGGGCCTGCCATGATCGTGGTGGGGTTCTTGCGCGAACCCGCTGAGCGCGCACGCACACAGCACCAAGGCGACGACAAGCGATGTACCCGCGGCCTGCTTCATGGCTGAAACTCCGTGAGATCTGGCGTGTCTGAAATCCCTAAGCCAAAGCTACTGAATAATTTCAAGCACGTCGATGACGGGTGCTAAGGGGGTCTGTCGCGCGGGGTGCTTTGTACCATTTAAAGCCGCCCGTGCGGGTTTGAGCGGGACTGCTGCTGCCGCGGCGCGGCACTATGCGCGGCCACTACGCTGTCGCTAAGCCGCCCAGCCGCGCCTTGGCACCATTCCATTGCCGCCCTTCGGCGGCAATGGAATGGTGGGCGCGCCAGGGATTGAACCTGGGACCCCTCCCGTGTGAAGGGAGTGCTCTCCCGCTGAGCTACGCGCCCGCCCTTGAGGCGAAGGGGCAGGGCTATAAGGGCCGGGTTTGAACCCGTCAAGCGCGCCCCGCGCCGGAACCCCCGCCGCAGCAAGGTAGGCTCCGCAACCCGCTAAAGCAGCCCCAAATCGCGCAGGGCGTCCGGCAATTGCGCGAAATCGTCCAGCACCGTGTCCGCGCCCAGATCGGTGACGGCAACATGGGTGTAGCCATGGGTGAACAGGATACAGGGCACGCCCGCCGCGCGCGCGGTGTTGAGATCGGTGATGGAGTCGCCGATCATCACGGCGGGGCCGCCGCCGCAATCGGCCACGACATCATGAAAGATGCGCGGATCGGGCTTGGTATAGGGCTTGCGCCCGGCGCCATAGACGGACGCAAACACCCCATCCAAGTCCAGACGCGGCAGCAGTAGGTCGGTCAGTTCCTGCGGCTTGTTGGTCAAGATGCCCAATCTTGCGCCATCGGCCTTGAGGGCGGCTAACGTCTCGGTCACCCGTGGAAACAGCCTTGTGCCGTCGGCGATATGGCCGCGGTAGTGATCCAGGAAAATCTCGATCAGCGGCGGCATTTGCGCCTCGGTCACGGGCGCGCCGCTGGCCTCCATGGCCTGGCGGATCAGCGCCCCTGCGCCGAACCCCACCATGTGGCGCAAATGCTCCAGGTCCAGCGGGGGGCGTCCCCGGGCGGTCAGAACGGCGTTGGTGGCGCCCAAAAGGTCGGGGGCGGTGTCGGCCAGGGTGCCGTCCAGGTCGAAAATCAGGGCAGGGGCGGGCAGCATCGGTTAAGGAATCGTCCTTAGAATTGGGGCAATATACCGTCGTAAATCGTCACTTCATCTTTTTCTCTCAAGGCATTACCGGAACGCCCATGTCGAAGGCCGCCATTATCCTTGCCGCGGGTCAAGGCACACGGATGAAATCCGCCTTGCCCAAGGTGCTGCACAAGGTAGCGGGCATGCCCTTGCTGGGCCATGTCGTGGCGGCGCTGCGCGGCGCGGGCGTGGCGCGAATCGTGGTGGTGACTTCGGCGGGCGGCCAGGCGGTGCGCGATTGCGCCAAAAGCCTGGGCGCGGAATGCGTCATCCAGCAGCAACAGCTTGGCACCGGCCATGCCGCGTCTTGCGCCCAGGATGCGCTGGCCGATTTTTCCGGCACGCTGGTGGTGGTCAATGGCGATATGCCGCTGCTCACCGCCGATACGATCGCGCAGTGCATCACGGCGCAGGCGCGCACCGGCTTGGCGATGCTGGCCTTCGACGCGGCGGATCCCGCCGCCTATGGCCGGGTCTTGCTGCGTCCCGACGGTTTTTTGAACCGTATCGTGGAATTCAAGGACGCCTCGGAATCCGAACGCAGCGTCACGCTGTGCAATGCCGGCTGCTATGCCGCCGATGCCAAGAATTTTTTCCGCTGGGCGTCGCTTTTGCAGAACGACAATGCCCAGGGCGAATATTATCTGACCGATGTGCCCATGCTGGCGCGGCAGGACAATGTGTCCTGCGCCGTCGCGGTGACCGACGAAGTTTCGGTGTGCGGCGTCAACAGCCGCGCCGAACTGGCGCAAGCCGAGCAGAAATTCCAGGCCCGGTTTCGCGTCCGTTTGCTGACGGACGGCGTCACCATGACCGCGCCCGAGACGGTGTTCTTCGCCCATGACACGGTGGTGGAGAATGACGTGGAGATCGAGCCTTTTGTGGTGTTCGGTCCCGGGGTGACGGTCAAGACCGGCGCGCGCATCCGCGGCCATTCGCATCTGGAAGGCGCAACCGTCGCATCGGGCGCCCTTGTCGGTCCCTTTGCGCGGCTTCGGCCCGGCGCCAAGATCGGGGAAGGCGCCCATATCGGCAATTTTGTGGAAGTGAAAAACACCCTGATCGAAAAAGGGGCCAAGGCCAATCATCTCACCTATCTGGGCGATGCCTTGGTGGGGGCGGGCGCCAATATCGGGGCGGGCACCATCACTTGCAATTATGACGGCTTTACCAAGGCGCTGACCGAGATCGGCGCGGGCGCGTTTATCGGTTCGAACACCGCGCTGGTGGCGCCGGTCAAGGTCGGCGCCGGCGCGACCATCGCGGCGGGCTCGGTGATCACCAAGGATGTGACGGCGGACGCGTTGGCGGTGGCGCGCGGCAAGCAGAGCGAAATAGCGGGCTGGGCCAAGACATTTCGCGAGCGCCAACGGGCGAAGAAACAGGAGAAGACGTAATGTGCGGCATTGTCGGCATCGCAGGCACGCGCGACGTGGCGCCCATCATCCTGGAAGCGCTCAGGCGGCTGGAATATCGCGGCTATGACTCCGCCGGCATCGCCACCCTGGATCAGGGCGCCATCGCGCGCCGCCGCTCGCCGGGCAAGCTGAACAAGCTGGGCGCGGTCCTGGAGCAAATGCCGCTGCATGGCTTTACCGGCATCGGCCATACCCGCTGGGCCACCCATGGCGCGCCGACGGAATCCAACGCCCATCCCCATGCCACGGCGCAAGTCGCCATTGTGCACAATGGCATCATCGAGAATTTCCGGGAATTGAAGGCCGAGCTGATCGCCAAAGGCCATAAATTCGAATCCGAAACCGACAGCGAAGTGGCCGCCCATCTGGTAACCCAACTTTTAAGCGAAGGTTTGGCGCCCGATGAGGCCGCCAAGACGGCGGTGGCGCGGCTGACTGGCGCCTATTCCATCGCCATGATCTTCAAGGACCAGGAAGGCCTTCTGGTGGGCGCGCGCCGGGGCGCGCCGCTGGCGGTGGGCTATGCCGAAACCGAGGCCTATATCGGGTCGGACGCTTTTGCGCTGGCGCCTTTCACCAATCGCGTTTCCTATCTGGAAGAAGGCGATTGTGTCGTGATCCGGGGCGCGCAAGTTGCGATTTTCGATGCCGAGGGGCGTCCCGCCAACCGCGAGATCAAGATCACCACCGCCTCCGCCGCGCTGGTGGACAAGGCGGGCCATTCCCATTTCATGGCCAAGGAAATCCATGAGCAGCCCGAAGTGGTCAGCCACACCCTGGCGCATTATCTGGACCCGGCCGGTCCGACATGGCGCCGGCAGGGCGTCGGCCTGCGCGGGGTGCTGGTTAAG
>DATEEB010000014.1:0-2496 GCA_035281345.1 Rhizomicrobium sp.
ATGGGCGGCGGGTGCGGCGCTGGCGGGATCGCTGTTCTATCTGATGATCAGCGGGGCGGCGCCGTCGGCGGTGCGCGCCTTTGTGATGCTGGCGGTGTTGATGCTGGCGGTGCTGGTGGACCGGCCGGCGCTCACCATGCGTTCGCTGGGGATTGCGGCCGCGATTTTGCTGTTGTGGCATCCTGAAACCATCACCGACCCCGGTTTTCAGATGTCGTTTGCGGCGGTGGCGGGTCTGGTGGCGGTGGCGGAATGGGAAAGGCGGCGCGAGGCACAAGCACCGCGCGGGATGCTTTATCGTTATGTGCACGGCACCATCATGACCAGCCTGATCGGAAGTCTGGCGACCCTGCCTTATGCCCTGTTCTATTTCGACCGCGCCGCGCACTACGCCGTGTTGGGCAATCTGATCGCCATGCCGGTGATGGGATTGTGGGTGATGCCGATGGCGGCGTTGGCGATGCTGGCGATGCCCTTGGGGCTGGAAGGGGTGGCGCTGGACCTGATGGGGCAGGGGATTTCGGTGATGCTAGCCATGGGGCGCTGGGTGTCGGGCTTGCCCGGCGCGGTGTCGCTGACGCCCGCCATGCCGCTTTCGGCCTTGCTGGCGATTTCCCTTGGCGGATTGTGGCTGGCGATCTGGCAAGGGCCTTGGCGCTGGTGGGGTGTGGCGCCGTTGGTTTTGGGCGCCGGCTTGGCCTGGTTCGCGCCTCTCCCCGACATGCTGGTGGCCAGGGATGCCAAGACCGTTGCCATTCGCGGCGATGACGGCTTGCTGCATTTTGTGAGGAAGCCCGCCGACCGGTTCGCGGCCCGCAACTGGCTGCTACGCGACGGCGACGGGCGGGACATCAACGATGCGGTGGGCCAGCCCGGCCTGCAATGCGACGGCATGGGCTGCGTTGTGCGGCAAAAGTTTTTGATCGCGGCATCGCTGAAGCCCGAAGCGCTGGAGGACGATTGCGTCCGGGCGCAAGTGGTGGTCAGCGCGGCGATGGGGATCTGCAAAGGCCCCGCGGTGGTGATCGACCGCAAGAGGGCAGAGCAGGGTCAGGGCTGGCGCGTCACCCTATCACCCACGCCAAGCGCCGTCAGCGTGCGCGAGATACGCGGCGAACGGCCGTGGGTTGTCAGAGCCTTTTTGGATTGAAATGACCTTTATACTCACCATGGGCGGGCTTGCCCCGCCCATCCAGGGCAACAAATACCGTGTTTGCGGCTCTGGATGGCCGGCTCGGAGGCCGGCCATGGTGAGGATAAGGGCAGCATCCGGATTATCTCAATCCAAAACGGCTCTAGTATCTCCGAATAAGCCCGACCAATTTGCCCTGGACCTTGACGCGGTCGGCGCCATAAAGACGCGTTTCATAAGCGGGATTGGCGGCTTCCAGGGCGATGGAGTCGCCGCGGCGGCGCAGCCGCTTCAAAGTGGCTTCTTCATTGTCCACCAGCGCCACGATGATCTCGCCGGTATTGGCGCTGTCAGCTTCCTGGATGATCACCGTGTCGCCGTCCAGAATGCCGGCATTGATCATGGAGTCGCCGGTCACTTCCAGAGCGTAATGGCTGCCGCGCCCGATCATGCCGCTGGGCACCGGCAAATCGCCGACCTTGTTCTGCAGGGCTTCGATCGGCGTGCCGGCAGCGATGCGGCCCACCAGCGGCACATTGACGGCGCCCTCAGCGCCATCGCCGTAACCACGGCGCGGCGAAGGCGCGCGGGCATCGGCCATGCGGACTTCACCGCGTCCGTGACGGGTTGCGGCGCGCTGCACCTGGCTGCGGGTGGTGGCGGGGCGCAAAGTCTCGGCCATATTGTCGGGCAGCTTGAGCACTTCCAAAGCGCGGGCGCGTTTTTCCATGCGGCGCAGGAAGCCGCGTTCTTCCAGGGCGGTGATCAAGCGGTGAATGCCGGACTTGGATTTCAAATCCAGCGCCTCTTTCATTTCGTCGAAGGAAGGCGGAATGCCGCTCTCACGCACCCGTTCATGGATGAACATCAAAAGTTCGTACTGCTTGCGCGTCAGCATCGGCCTAACCTCCCGCCGGCCGCGCTGCCTCTCAAAGTGGGGCGCGAACAAAGCCGGTACATACGCGAATCGTTCTACTTTAGTTCCAGCGCGGCGTCAACGCACCAAGCCAGATCAAGGTGAGACCTGAGGCTGTTAACGGGGACGGGAACGGCGCTGGAGTTCCATCGTTTGTTACAGCGGGAGGCGGTAAGGATGGAGACACCGCAATGAAGATCAAAACTCTTATTTTGGGCGCTGTCATCAGCGCCGCCGCGCTGGCCGCCACGGCTGGTTCGGCATCGGCCCATGTGGTCTGCAACCGCTATGGCGATTGCTGGCGTACCCATGACCGCTATGACTATCGCCCCACTTGGGGCCTGCGCATCTATGACGACAATTGGCGCTGGCATGCCCGCGACAATCATCGCTATCGCTGGCGCGATTATCATCGCGGCTATTGGGGCCGCGGCGGCGTGTGGATCAC
>DATEEB010000015.1:0-6202 GCA_035281345.1 Rhizomicrobium sp.
CCCCGTTCATGCGTCAGTCCGTCTGAACGCCGCAACCAGCTCAATATGCGACGACCAAAGGAATTGGTCTATTGGGTGAGGAGCGGTTGGCCGAAGGCCAACGAAACCGTCCAGTGGACGGTTTCGAGCGACGAACGCCGCAGCGGCGCGCGTCCAGGCGCGCCGCGAGGCCGGGAGGCAGTCCCGCTGGAACATTGCTCCTGTCCCCATTTCCAAGATCAGCCCCGCGTAAACCCAGCCGCTAACTCAATATGCGGCGACCAGAGAAATTGGTCTATCGGGGTGACCGGACCGATTTTGTAGCCCCCCGCGATCAGCAGGGCGGCGTCGCGGGCAAAGCTCACGGCATCGCAGGAGACATAGGCGATGACCGGGACCTTGGATTTGGCCAGCGCCTTGGCTTGCGCCTCGGCCCCCGCACGCGGCGGGTCCAGCACCACGACGTCATAGACGTTAAGCTCCGAGGGCGTCAGCGGCAGCTTGAACAGGTCGCGCGCTTCGGTGGTGATGGGTTTCAGCCCAGGACTCTTGGCCGCCGACGCCAGTGCCGCCAGGGCGGGCGCGTCTTGTTCCACCGCATGAACACGCGCTTGGCGGGCCAAGGGCAAGGCAAAGGTACCGCAACCGGCAAACAGGTCGGCCACTCTTTTTGCCTTTCCCACCATTTGAAGCACAAATGCCTGCAGCGACGCCTCGCCTTCGCGGGTGGCCTGCAAAAAGGGATCGGGCGGAAGAACGACCTTGACCCCGCTCAAACTCACAACCGGCTGGGCGGTTTCGAACACCGTCTCGCGGCCCATGGTCAACCGCGCGATGCCAAGGCCGGAGAGCGCGGATGAGAGCGCCGCCCGCAAGGTGGGCGTCAGGTGCGCGCGCCAGCGCAAGGCACAGTCAAAGCCGGTGCCAGTTTCGGTAACACGCAACTCCGCCGCCTCACCCACACCGAACAAAGACTTGAGCTTTTGCCGCAAGGCGCCCACCAGGGTGAACAGGCCAGGCGTCAGCACCTCGCAATGATGCATGTCGATGACGGTATGGCTTTTGGCGGCGTGAAAACCGATATGCAGGCCTTCGGCAAGGCTCTTGATCTTGAACACAGCACGGCGGCGCGAGCGCGGCGGCACGATCACCGGTTCTTCCACCACCGCTTCGACGCCGGCACGCTTCAGCGCGGCAAGGACGGCGTCGCGCTTCTTGGCGCTGTAAACGTCAGGCGCAAGGTCCTGCAGCGAACAACCGCCGCAGGTGCCGAAGTGGGGGCATATATGCGAGCTTTGATCCTCATGCTTCGACGGGCTCAGCATGAGGATCAATCTAAGTCCTCACCCTGAGCTTGTCGAAGGGTGACGGACGCGACTAGGCGAGCTTGCCAGCGGCCAGATGGATGGCCTCGGCCCCGCGACCCAGCGCGCTCAGTGCCGTCTTCACGATGCCATCGGCATCCAGACCAGCCTGGGCATACATCTTGTCCGGCGTATCATGATCCTGGAAGATGTCCGGCAAGGTCATGGGACGGATCTTCAGGCCCTTGTCCAGCAAGCCGTCATGGGCCAGGAAATGCATCACATGGGCGCCGAAACCGCCCGCCGAGCCTTCCTCGATGGTGATCAGCACTTCATGCTCGCGCGCCAGGCGGCGGATCAAATCGGTGTCCAGCGGCTTGGCGAAGCGCGCATCGGCAATCGTCGGTGACAGGCCATAACCGGCCATGCGTTCCGCCGCCAGCAGCACCTGGGTCATGCGGGTGCCGAAGTTCAAAATGGCTATCCCTGAGCCTTCCTTGACGATGCGCCCCTTACCGATTTCCAACGGAACGCCTTGAGCCGGACGAGCGATGCCGGTGCCCTCGCCGCGCGGATAGCGGATGGCGCTGGGGCGGTCGTCGATCGCCGCCGCCGTGGCCACCATATGGACCAGCTCGGCCTCGTCCGACGGCGCCATGATGACGAAGTTGGGCAAGGTAGCCAGGTAAGCGACGTCAAAGGACCCGGCATGGGTGGCGCCGTCCGCGCCCACCAGACCGGCACGGTCCATGGCGAAGCGCACCGGCAGCGACTGGATCGCCACATCATGCACCACCTGGTCATAGGCGCGCTGCAGGAAGGTGGAATAGATAGCACAGAAGGGCTTCATACCCTCCGTCGCAAGACCGGCGGCGAAGGTCACACCATGCTGTTCGGCGATGCCGACATCGAAGGTGCGCTTGGGAAAGGCCTTTTCGAACAAATCCACGCCAGTGCCCGAGGGCATGGCGGCGGTGATGGCGACAATACGCTCGTCCTTCTTGGCCTCCGCGATCAGGGCTTCGCCAAACACCTTCTGATAGGCGGGCGACTTGGGCGTGGACTTGGCCTGCTCGCCGGTCAGCACCGTGAACTTGCTGACGGCGTGATACTTGTCCGGCGCGGCTTCGGCGGGGGCATAGCCATGCCCCTTCTTGGTCACCACATGCACCAGCACGGGGCCCCTCATGGTGTCGCGCACATTTTCCAGAACCGGGATCAGATGGTCCAGATTATGGCCGTCGATCGGGCCGACATAGAAGAAGCCCATTTCCTCGAACATGGTACCGCCCATGGCCATGCCGCGGGCATATTCCTCGGTGCGCTGCGCCACCTTGAACAAAGCGCGCGGCAATAGCTTGCGCGCCAGGCGCTTGGCGATATTGCGGATACCGGTATAGGGACGCGAGGATACCAGGCGCGCCAGATAGGCGCTCATCGCGCCCACCGGCGGCGCGATGGACATGTCATTGTCGTTGAGGATCACGATCAGCCGGTTCTTATGGGCGCCAGCATTGTTCATCGCCTCATAGGCCATGCCCGCGCTCATCGAGCCGTCGCCGATCACCGCGATCACATTGTTGTCGCCGTCCTTGAGATCGCGCGCCACCGCCATGCCCAGGCCCGCCGAAATGGAGGTCGAGGAATGGGCCGCGCCAAACGGATCGTATTCGCTCTCGCTGCGCTTGGTGAAACCGGACAGCCCGCCGCCCTGGCGCAGGGTGCGCATGCGGCTGCGGCGGCCGGTGATGATCTTATGGGGATAGGCCTGGTGGCCGACGTCCCAGATGATCCGGTCGGCCGGCGTCTTGAACACATAGTGCAGCGCCGTGGTCAGTTCGACCACGCCTAGCCCTGCGCCGAAATGGCCGCCGGTGACCGACACGATATCGATCAGGTCGGTGCGCAACTCATCGGCGAACTGGCGCAGCTGATGCTTCTCCAGCCTGCGCAGGTCTTCGGGCAGATCCACCTGATCCAGCAGGGGGGTCTTGGTATTGGGAATCTTCATGTCACAAACGTCTCTTTTTTAAGACAGCATGGCAAGCTCATGCCGTCTCCACGCGTTCACCGATCTCCGGGCCGCCGGCCCCCAACACTATCTTTTCCAGCCGCCCCTCGGCGGATTTCAGTTTTTTTTCGCAATGATTCTTCAGGACTTGTCCGCGTTCGTACAACGCGATGGAGTCCTCAAGATCGACCTCCCCCTGTTCAAGCCGGGAGACAATCGCTTCCAATTCTTTGAGCGCGCCTTCGAAGCTCAGTTCCTCGATGGCCTTATCAGATTTGGCGGCTATGACGGAACTCCAACTGACCTGTTTCAGATTTATTTCGGATGCCCGAAACCGCAATGCACCATAATCGCAGTTATGGCGCGCCCAAGCCAGCTTCGTGCCCCCGCACTCCGGAAATTATAGTTCAAGACCGGCAAGGAACAAGCAGTTTCCTTGCGGACGCTGTGGTTAGACGGTCACGGTTGGGGCAGATTGGCCGCACGGAGCTGGATGGTCCCGCCAGGGCCACCCTGGGGAAGGCTAGAAATCTGGCTCATAAAGCCTCGAAGAGTCGGCAGACTCAGCAGCGATTCGATCCGCCCCAGGACGCCTAGCCCGGTATCCATGTCGTTCGACAAGACCCCCAACCGGCTCAGAAGCCCCAACGGGCGGGGATAGACGCGAAACTGCATGCTGTCGGCGGGGATGGACCCCAGGCTGGCGGCCTGACCCGCCGCCGTCCAAAAACCGCCCAGCACATCCACCAGTCCCTGGGCCTTGGCATCGGTTCCCGACCAGACCCGGCCCTTGGCGGCGGCGCGCACCTTTTCCAGGGGCAGCTTGCGGCCTTCCGACACTTTTCGGGTAAAGTCGTCATAGATCACATCGGCCTGACGATTGAGATTGGCCCATTGCTCTGGCGTGAAGGGCTGCAGCGGCGAGTCCATCAAGGTGTTCTTGCCGATCGCGACTGTCTCGGCGTTGGCGCCCACAAGACCCAGCGTCTTGGCGAAACTGACCTTGCCGGTCAAAACCCCGATGGAACCGGTGATGGTGCCGGGCTCGGCCACGATTCTGTTGGCGGTGGCGGCGATGTAATAGCCGCCCGAGGCAGCGACGCCGCCCATACTGACCACCACGGGCTTGCCGGCCTTTTGCGCCTGCTTTACCGCGTGCAGAATCTGGTCCGACGCCGTGACCGAGCCGCCCGGCGAATCCACCCGCAGCACAATGGCTTTGATGTCTTTGGCTCGTACCGCCTGGCGGATGGCTGCTGACAAATCGTCACTCGCAATTCCTGTGGATGCATTGATCCATGATGTCTTGGCGGTGCCATCCCGGATCTCGCCCGCCGCCTCGACGATGGCGATATTGGCGTCCCCCCATCCCGACATGGTGTCTTTCACATACTGCATGAACGTGATCGCCTTGGCGCCCGCTCCGGCGCGGCCTTCGGCGGCGGCGCGCGCCTCATCGTCATAGCCGATGCGGTCCACCAGCTTGCGCGCCCGCGCCTCCTCGGAAAATTGCGGACTGGCCTCCAAGGCCGCGATCACATCGGCGCGGGAGATGCCGCGATTGGCGGCCATCTGTCCCACCGCGCTGTCATAAACGGAATTGAGCAACATGGTGAGTTGTTCGCGGTCCGCCGGCGACATTTGCTTTTCCATGAAGGTGTCGGCGGCGCTCTTATACTCGGCGCGCTTGGCGATCTGAGGCTGCGCGCCGATCTTGTCCAAGGTGCCGCGCAAAAAGAGTTGACCGCCGCCTGCGCCCGACACCGAAAACGGGCTTTTGGGCTGTACCCAGATTTCATTGGCGGCGCTGGCGGCCAGATAATCGCCCAGCCCGGCGCTGAAAAAGGCCGTGGCCTGCGCGATAACGAATTTGCCGGACTTGCGGAAACGTTGAATAGCCTCGGCGACCTCCTGCGCCTGGGCGGTGGACAAAGCGCCGTTGCCCAGGCGCATGACCACGCCCTTGACCCGCTTGTCGCGGCTGGCCGCGTCCAAACCCAGCACCAAATCCATCACCGTCACGCGCCGGGGCGTCAGCAGACTGGAAGGGGCCGCGTCGCTGTCGGCAATCGGCTCGCGCAGATCCAGCGCCAGCACGACATTGGCGGGCAAGCCGTCGCCGCGCGCCAGCGCAACCACCACCAAAATCGCCAGAAGCAGAACCGCCACCACCAGAGCCTTGGCCAAACCGTTCATCACCGCGATCAGGATGGAGCGAAGCCAAGTGAGAAAACGGATCATGAAATTTCCTTCGGAAGGGCGGCACAATGTAACGAAAAAGCCCGGCGCCCAACAGGGTACCGGGCTTTTTCATCGTGACTCGCAAAAAGAAGCGGGGGCCAAAAGAAGCGGGGTCTGAATGGCAGCCAATGTTTCAGCGCGTCACATACCGCGCCTTTAGCTCCGCCCATGGCGCTCTGAACCTTGACGACAGCCTGGTTGGCGGAACCTGCAATCCTGGCCTTATGTATGAATCGCTTCCGAAAATGGGTTTGGCGAAACACAACTGCTATAACGGTCCATGACGGCACTTGTTCCCTGTAACCGGCGGCACCTGCCGCGCGAATGGAGGAGGCAGCCAGGAGAAGGCCATGCGCAGAAGGATTTTTTTGACGGGACTGATGAGCGGCACGGCATTGGGCATGTCCGGGGCGGGCGCCTTTGAAGTGAGCAAGAGCGACGCGGAATGGAAGAAGCTGCTCTCGCCCGCGGCCTATAAGGTCTTGCGCCATCGGGGCACCGAAGCCCCCTTCACCTCGCCGCTGAACAAGGAGCATCGCAAAGGCGTTTTCGCCTGCGCGGGCTGCGGGCTGGATTTGTATTCGTCCGACACCAAATTCGACAGCGGCACGGGCTGGCCAAGCTTTTACAGGCCGCTGCCCAATGCGGTGCTGACATCCCAAGACAA
>DATEEB010000016.1:0-25177 GCA_035281345.1 Rhizomicrobium sp.
TTCGCGCGCCCGCGGTTATAAGCATTCGGCAATACCGATCACGGCTTTCGCGATCACGGAATTGGGAAAGGCGACCGGCGCCTGGACCGCCGATACCAGCTTCAAGCTGGAGGACATAACGGCGCAGAATCTCGCCAAATACGACGTTGTCGTCATCAACAGCGCTACGGGCAGTTTTCTCGATGATCCTGCCGATCCGGCGGGAACCGAGGCGCGCAAAAAGGCACTTCTCGATTATGTGCGCAGTGGCCACGGCTTGGTTCTAACACATGCTGGCGGCGACACCTATCACCGGCGCAACGAGGGCCTTTGGCCGGAGTTCAACAAAATGGTCGGCGCTTTCTTCAAGTGGCACTGGCTTTATCCGCAAGAGGTCACCGTGAAACTGGATGACCCGGCAAATCCCATAAATGCCGCCTATGCTGGCCGTTCTTTCAAGGTTCACGATGAGATCTATACTTTCGCGCAGGATTCCTTCTCGCGAGCGAATGTTCATGTGCTGACCAGCGTCGACTACGCGAAGATGAGCGATGCGGACAAAGCCAAAGAGCCCGCAGCCACGAAGCGCACCGATGGTGACTATGCGCTGAGCTGGATACGCCGTGAGAAAAGCGGCCGGGTTTACTACAATGTGCTTGGCCATAGCGAACACATTTATTTTATCCCAAGGATGCTGCAGTCCCTGACGGCTGGCATCCAGTATGCGGCCGGCGATCTTGCCGTCGATGACAGCCCGAGCGTGAAGCCATGACTTGGCAGGTAGGCCATTCCCGGCGAGTGGAAGAATTGGGTTCGTAGATTTTCGCCTTGCTGCGCTGTCGCGTGGGCGCTTGGCACTACGAATTATAAATCAATAGCTTAGGGAAATTTATGCAGCGTTAGAATATCTTGGAATGACTCGATGTTGTGCTATTGAAGCCCGCCCCTACTATTGCTTTACCAATCGGCGCAGCGCTGGCGAGCCCGATTATTCAAACTTTGGCATGATGCGCTTCATGAACCCGTCGAACAGTGGCACCGTAAAGGCCGTGTCTCCGTGCGAAGGGCCGTAGATCATTCCCTTTGCAATGAGAGAGCTTCTGGTTGGGGCGACGGTAGTTACCTTTTTGTCTAATAGCTCCGCTACGTCCCCCGAACGATGCGGACCTGGGCCCAGTTCGGCCATGGCGCGCATATAGCGCTTCTCCGAAGGAGTCAGTCTGTCGAACCGGACACGGAAAAAACTGGCGTCGAGCTCTGCCATTGCCTGTGCGGTCGCCTTTTCCGCATCCTGCGCTGTGATCGGGGAGGTATCGGCCACGTTCCAGCTATGTTTTCCCCATTCCTGAAGGAAATAAGGATAGCAGTGGGTTTGGTCCAAGATCTTGCCAATAGCGCCGTTCTCGAAGGTAGCGCCTTCCTTTTCTGCCGGAATGCAAAGAGCAGAGGTTGCGGCGGCCGGGTCCAGCTGATCCACTGAGACAAACTCGAATAAGCGCTCAGCATAAGATTTAGCCCGCCCGGTTTGGCCGAGCAGTTGTGGAAGACCTGCCGCGACCATTGTAACGGGGAGCTGGGCTTGGTTCGCGGTATGAAGAGCGGTTATCAGGGCTGCGAGCTGTTCTTCTTTCACATATTGCAGTTCGTCGATGAATAGGACGATGGCGGTCTTTCTCTCGGCAGCCGCCTCACCAACTGCGGTGATCAATTCCGATAGATCGGAGTCTAAGTCACCGCTATCGGCGAGTCCTCGTTCGGCGTCTACCTCAAAGCCTATTTCGATATCTTGGTATTTTACCTTGAGTGCGGAGGCGAAGCCTGCCAATGCGCGCAAGGCTCTCTTCGCGCCAGACTTGGCTTGTTCTAGGCGGTCCAATTTGATGAGCGTCGCTCGGAGTGCGGGAGCCAGGAGGGCTGGCAGAGATCTTTCCTCTGGCGCCTCCATTCGTACGGTCACAATCCCGCGGGCCTCGGCCTCTACCCGTACGTGATTGAGTAGCACGGTCTTTCCGACGCCCCGTAGCCCATAGAGAATAACGCTTCGAGAAGCCCGTCCGTCCCTTATTCGGTCCAGTGCTATCGCGGCCCGCTCAATAACTTCATCCCGCCCCGCGAGTTCGGGCGGTGGGGTGCCTGCGCCAGGTGAATATGGGTTTTTGCGAGGGTCCATGTTTATAGTGAAGTTACTCTAGTTTACTGATTTTTTGTAATATGTAGTAATAACACTATAAATGCAACTTCTAAAACCCAAGAATCGAGGGTGCCTGGCGACCTTTCGGAACCGCACGAAGCCAAGCATGTCTGTCCTGGCATCCAAGGCCTCAAATAGGGGCAGCATTCGTCATGGCATCCAGAAATCCCAGAGCCGCACGGACCCTGAGACACGCTTCGCTCATCCGACATCTTCCTGGGTAGAATATCCCGTTTGGAAATGCGGAAAAAACCGGAAAGACCGCCGGGCCAGCTCACTCTAACCCCAGTTCTTCTAAGTCAACCAATACGGTTATATTTAATACCTTTAAACTCGGCCAGATTTCGGCCTGTGATCCGGAGGAATTTTGGAATGCGGATTTATCTACCCGTTATCGCTGGCCTCTTGGCGCTGCTCTGCAGCCTGCAAATCTGGCAAATTTCGGCAATTGCCGCGCTTCCGAAGGCGGGAGGGTCGGTGTCATTCCCCGAAACGATGGATGTTCAAATCAAGAATGAGCAGCCGATTGCCGTAGAATTGCATCAACAAGTAATAGCCAATCCGGCTGGACCGTCCTTTACCGTGCCATTGGAGGTGAAAGTGACAAATAAAGGTGGCTTCTTCGATGCGGTTCCCGTCAGAATTGACCGCTAATCGAGCCCGCGAAGAATTGAAAGAATTGGAGTCAGAGTAGATTTCCGCCCTACCTAGGATGGAGCCTGTGTCCTGCTGCAGCCCGGCTCACCGCGCTGTCGCACGGGCGCTTGGCATTTTGGGGCCTCGGGCCCCTCAAGTCGCTGGCGGGGGTGCGGGACTGCGCTGCCGCGGCGCGGCCCTACGCTGACGCTAGCCGCGCCTTGGCATTCATTTCCGCGCGGACCGCGCGGAAATGAATGGTGCCGCCTGCGTGACTCGAACACGCGACCCCGTCATTACGAATGACGTGCTCTACCGGCTGAGCTAAGGCGGCCACCGGAGCGGCCATCAGCAAGGCGCGGAACCTACGGATTCCGCCCCCCGACTGCAACGGGTAAACCCGCCTTAAAGCCTCTTACTTCGGGGTTGCGCCGTAGGAAATCCGCCAGATTTTGCCCTTGATGGAGTCCGCGACAAAGAGCGCGCCGTCCGGTCCCACCGCCACGCCCACTGGCCGATGGGGCGCCGTCTTGATGTTCTTGGGCGCGGTGCCGGCAAAGCCTTCGGCAAAGGCGACCGGCGTGCCCGCCTTGCCATTGGTGAAGGGCACAAACATCACATTGTAACCGTTGCGCCCGCCCGCCACCGGGGTGGGATCGTTACCGCCATGCATGGCAAAGAACGCGCCGCCGCGATAGGAGCGGGGGAACTGGGTGCCGGTGTAGAACACCATGTCCAGTACCGCAGGGCGCAGCGGATAAAATACCGCCACCGGCTTGGCATATTTTCTGTCGGTAATGGCCGTCTTGCCGTCGCCGCCATATTCCGGCGCGCCCAAGCGAATTTTTCGGTTGGCGTCCCAATAGGTGTAAGGCCAGCCCATGTCGGTGCCCTTGGTGACGCGGAACACTTCATCGGGAATGGCATCGTCATCGGCCTGGCTGACGAATTCGGGCCAGCCTTTGGAGGTGCCGTCGCGGCCATGCATGCCCAAGTAGAGACCATCGCCATTGCGCCAATCCAGGGCGCTGGCATTGCGCATGCCGGTGGCGAAATGATCGCCGTCCTTCAGCGTCTGGCCCAGCTTATTGTCGCTGAAGCGCCAAATGCCGCCGCGAAAGGCCAGCAGCGGACAAGGCTTGAGCCCCACCGGCTTGGCCTCCTTGGGGGTCTTGGGATCGGGACAATTGTTGACGCCGCCGCCGCCATCGATCGAGACATACAGATTGCCCCGGCCGTCAAAGGCGATGGGATGGTTGCTGACGGTCAGACCATCGACAATGATTTCCGGCGCCGCTGTCGGCACCAGGGCGTCGCCGTCAAAGGCGAAGCGATAAATGCCGGTGCCGGCCGCGGCATACAGCTTGTCCTTATGGATGCGGATGCCGGTGCCCTGATCCACGCCGCTAAAGGCCTGGGTCTGAACGGCTTTGTGATCCGGGCCCAGCCGCAGAGCGATAATGCCGCGCGGCGGCGCATCGCGGCCCCGGCGCAGCGAAACATAGATGTCGCCATTCTTGCGCACGGCCATGTGCCGGATGGGCCCCAGATTTTCCGCCACCACACTGGCATGGAAGCCTTCGGGCAGGATCAGGCCATCCGGCTCAGCCGCAAAAGCGGGCGTGGCGGTAAGCAGAAGTGCGGAAACAAGCAAAGTCTTTTTCATGCATTCCCCCGGTCGCAGCCTTTGGCCGCTTATTTCGGGGCATATGCTAGGCGGACGGCGTTACCAGCGCCAGCCGAAATTGCCCAGGCCTTGCACCAGGGTGGTTCCGGCGCCGAACTGGCCTTGGCAATGGATGCCGAAAAACAGGCCGGAGCTGTTCTGGATCTCCAGATCCAGGCCCAGCAGAGCCGTATCCCGGTTCGGTCGTACGCCCGCGACCTGGAAAGCGGCGCCCGGCAGGCCCAAAAAGCTCGCCTGGGTGAAGGGCTGATCGTCCAACTGGTGCGCCCAGGCTGCCCGCAGGTCCAATGTTAAAATGCCATCGTCCAGCGCATAGCCGCGGTCCAACTGCGCGCCCAGTTCGCTGCGGCCCAGGGTTGTGGTCTGTGGCGCATAGGACAAAGCGAAGGTCGAAGCACCGGACAGAGCCGTTTCGGCATAGGCCGGGCTTTCAAAGCGTTGGACCGCAAGCGCGCCATAAGACGTCACGCTGTAGCCATCGTCCAGGGGCATGCGCCAGCCGGCTTCCACGCGGCCGCCAAAGTCATCGGCAGTCTGTTTGCCCTGCAGCACGTCGGTGCCGGAAACCGTGACAATCCGCAGTGTCGTGATGTGGTGCCGGCCATAACCGAGGGCGCCTGCAACATGGAGCGGGCCGGCATCCTTGCGAGCATAGACACCAAACATGACATCGTCGCTGTTGCCGCTGCCATTGCCCGATGAGAAACTTTGCCGGCCCAAGCCGATGGTCACGCCGAGCAGCAGGCCATGATCCACTGCCATGTCAGCACCGCCGATCATGCCGACATTGCTGGACGACAGACTGGCCGCACCGCTGGCGGCGTCCGCCGACAAGCCGACATGGCCACCATAGGCCGCAGCCCAAACGCGGGTTTCGCCAGCACCCAATTGGGCACGATGCGGCGCGTCCGCCGCGCCGTAAGCGCTGCCGGGCGCGAAATTGCCAGTGCCGCCGCCTTGCGCCGTCATAGTCAGGAAGGACAGAGAGGCTTGGCCCACCGCGTTTATGGTGTTTGGGCCGACCTGGCCGGAGATCTGATCCAGCGCGCTGTTCAGGGTGGGGCCGGAAAGGCCATAAAGCGTTTGGAAACCGGCGCCGGGTACGACACCTGCAGCCACCGCGGTATCGATGGCGGAAACAAGTTTCTGCTGATTGGGAGTCGGATTGGAAAGCAACGGTGCCAACGCATTGGGATCGAGATTGAGATAGACGTTGTTGGCGTCATAGCTGAGCCGGCCCTTAACATAGGTCGGTGTCCCCGACGTGACCAAAGACGCGAAGGTACCGCTGACGCCACTCGTTGCGGTGACGACGGTATAGCGCTGGCCGATGGAATAGGTCCCTGACGACAGGCTGGCGATGAAATTGCCATTTAAACCGGCCGTACCACTGACCAGCGTGCGGTCGGCGGCGGTGGGTGATACCTCCACACTGTAAGCCGATCCTGACGCCAAGGTCAGGTTGCCATTGACGGTCAATGTGCCGATGGAATTTCCGGGCGCCAAGGTACCGCCACTGGCGACCGTGGTTGAGCCAACCGTACCGGTGCCGCCCAATGTCGCGCCGTTGGCGACGCTGACGCTGGAGCTTGCGATAGCGCCGGTGACGTTCAGCGTGCCCTCATTCACCGCGGTTGCGCCTGAATAGGTGCTGGTGCCGGAAAGTGTGAGGGTGCCCGCACCGAGCTTGGTAACCCCGCCGGTTCCGGAAATGATGCCAGCGTATGTCACTGCATCAGAGCGGTTGAAGGCCAGAGCGCCATTGTCGGTGATGCCCCCACTTGAAAAGCCGCCGCCGGCGCCACCGTTGCCAAACTGGAGCGTACCGCCAGAAATAACCACTTTTGATGTAACTGACGATGCATCGCCCGTCAGGGTCAACGTGCCGCTGCCGGCCTTGGTGAATTGTCCTGCATTGCCTGTGATGGTGCCGGCGAAGGTTGAATCCGTATTGCTGGTAAAAGTCAGGAAACTGCCGTTCATATTCAAACTGCCGCCCGTTCCCGACAGCGTACCAAAGGTCAGCGTCTTTGTTGGAATCGAGAATGTGCCGCCATTGATGGTGAGATTTCCTCCGCCAAAGCCCCCGCCGCCATTCAGCGTGCCGCCATTGACGGTGATATTGCCGGTGAAACTGTTGAGATTGGATAAGGCCA
Source organism: Rhizomicrobium sp. (assembly GCA_035281345.1). Taxonomy (GTDB): domain Bacteria; phylum Pseudomonadota; class Alphaproteobacteria; order Micropepsales; family Micropepsaceae; genus Rhizomicrobium. The sequence continues at coordinate 6,650 of DATEEB010000016.1, forward strand.
AAGAGGAAGGCCCATTGAAGGTGAAGGAACCGGTGCCGGAAATCGTGCCGGCAAAATTGCCGGCGGATGACGGATTGACGGTGAGGGAGCCGCTGCCGATATTCAGGGTACTGGCGGTGCTTGTTGCATTCAGGTTGCCAAGGGTCTGCGTCTGGCCGTTCAAATCGAACGTGCTGAGGCCATTTATCGTCAGACTGCTGCCACTGGAAAGGCTGCCCCCGGAGCCCAGTTGCAATGTGCCGGCATTGACTATCGTGCCGCCGGAGTAGGATTCATTTGCCGTTAGAACAAGCGTGCCTGTGCCGGATTTTGTGAGGCCGCCAACCCCGGCAATGAGGCCTCCTTCGGTAAGCGTAATGCCCGACAGAACATCAAACGTCCCGCCTGAGGCGCCAAGACTTATGGAGCGCGCGCCACTGGTCGTGCTGGTTGCTTGAAGCGTGCCACCATTTATCGTAAGCGTGCCCGCAGTGGCGCCGAGAGCCGCGTCGCTGGAAATCACAAGCGTGCCGCCTGAAATGGTCCATGGCGTGGTCGCTGTTGTGCCGCCGGTTAATGTCCAAATGCTTGCACCAGTTTTCTGAAACTGGGAAAAATTTTGGAACTGCGCGGCAGGGCCGACAGCAGGGGCCGATAATGTCGCACTTCCGGTTCCTCCTATTTCCAAAACGGTTTGGATAGAGCCAGCCAACCCGCCTAATGCTGTGCCGGTGATTGAATATCCCGGATTTAGGATAAGACGATTACCATCGCCATCCATGCGGATCGCAGGTTGTCCAAAATTATTCACGGCCGAGCCGGACAAAGTGACGGTGGATCCAGATCCGAGATCTATAGTTCCCGACGTATTCCCCAAAATCGTTACGTTAGCGCCTATGCCGGTGGTAAGAGCCTGCTGAATAGCAAAGGTCTGGCCCAACAGGCTGGCGCCCGTATCCACAAAGACTGTTGCTGAATTTCCCAGTGTTATTGGCGGCGCAGCCGTCGACTCAACAATCGCATTGGGTTGCAACGTCACGCCGATATTGTTGCCTGTACCCTGCCCGATCACCACGCCCGGCCCTTGGCTTGTCGTGCCGCTGCAGCTGACCGTGCTATTCGGATTTGGAGCGCTGGCTGTGCCGGTGCCGGTGATCAAACTGCAAGCTGCCATCGCTGGTGCTGCCGTCAGTGTCAGCGCACTGGTGCCCAGACAAAAGACAGCGAGGCGCGCGAGTGCTTTTTGGCGAATTGAAATTTGTGGCACGACCCCAGCGCCGGATTTTCCGGCTACCCCTTTTATTTAACAAAGGGCGTCAAATTAGCAGCAAGGCGCCTGGGAGTCCTTCTGATTCAAGACGTGACAAATAATCAGGCCGTGGCATGTCACAGAGCACATGAAACGGCAGACCTCACGCGCGTTTACCACGCGGATGCGCGCGCGAATAAGTCTCAAGCAGCGCCGCCGTATCCATCGCGGTATAAATCTGGGTGGTGGAAAGCGACGCATGACCCAAAAGTTCCTGCACGCTGCGCAAATCGCCCCCGCCCTGCAATATATGCGTCGCAAAAGAATGGCGCAGGGCATGGGGCGTGGCTTTTTCCGGCAGGCCGAGACGCCCGCGCAGCCGCTGCATCAGGGCTTGCGCCTCGCGCGGGCTCATCGCCCTTCCGCGCCGGGACAAAAACAAAGGCGAGGACGGCGCGCCGGTGAACGGGATTTTGCCTTGGTATTCGCTCAGCGCCTCACGCACCAGCGGCAAGACCGGCACGCTGCGTTCCTTGGCGCCCTTGCCGATCACGGTGAGGGTTTCGCCCAAAGGCACGTCTCCCCGCTTCAACCCCAAGGCCTCGGAAATGCGAAGGCCCGCGCCATAAAGAAGCGTGAGCAGAGCGGCATCGCGCGCGCCCAGCCATTCCACATCATGTTCGCCCGCTTCCGCGATGGCGCGTTCGGCATCGCCCACCGACAAGGGGCGCGGCAAAGCGCGGCGCACACGCGGGGTGCGGATGGAACGGGCGGCGGCATTTTCCAGCACGCCTTCCTTGGCGAGAAATTTGTAAAAGCTGCGCACCGCGGCCAGCGCCCGCTGCACCCCGCCCGCACCAAGACCTTCCTTGCGGCGGACGGTGATGAACGCACGAATATCGGCGGGCGTCAGCTTGGCCAGCGTCTTTTCCGTCACCACCCCGCCGGTATGCCCGGCCTGGAAGCCGATAAAGCGCGCCACATCGTCGCCATAGGCCCGCAAGGTGTGCGGCGAGGCGCGGCGCTCATGCGCCAATACCGCCAGCCAGTTTTTGCGTAAGGCGTCCGCGCCCATCTAGCCCTTAATCGCCACGCCCGCCTTCTTGGCATCGGCGGCAAACCCCGCCAGCCCCTTGTCGGTCAAGGGATGGTTGAGCAGCGACTTGAACACCGAGACCGGCATGGTGCCGACATCGGCGCCCGCCAGCGCGCTTTCGCGCACATGGGTGACATGGCGGATGGAAGCGGCCAGAATCTCGGTCCGGAAATTGTAGTTGTCATAGATGGCGCGGATGTCGCGGATCAGACCCATGCCGTCTTCGCCGACATCATCCACCCGGCCGATGAAGGGCGAAATGAAACTGGCGCCCGCCTTGGCCGCCATCATCGCCTGCACCGGCGAGAAGCACAGCGTGACATTGACCATGGTGCCGGCGTTGGACAGCGTCTTGCATGCTTTCAAGCCATCCCAGGTCAGCGGCACTTTCACGGCGATGTTGTTGGCGATCTTGGTGAAAATAGCGGCTTCTTTTATCATACCGTCGAAATCGGTGGCCAGCACTTCAGCGCTGACCGCGCCCGGCACCAGGGCGCAAATCTCCTTGAGCGATTCGACATAGTCGCGGCCCGTTTTGGCGGCCAGCGAAGGATTGGTGGTGACGCCATCCACCAAGCCGCTGGCGGCATATTCGCGGATTTCCGCCACATCGGCGGTGTCGAGGAAGATTTTCATGGAACGGACTGACCTTTTTATTGACCTTGGAAAGGGGCGGGGCGAAGTGTAACTCATGATGCTTATCGCATGAAACGGGTTCGCTTAAACCCTGCGCCGCCGCCGGAAATTCAGCCAAAACCCGTGATGGGCGTGCTGTTGCCGCTGCCGCTGGCCGGCGCCTATGACTATAAGCTGCCGCCCAATTCCAGCGGCGTGCGCGGGTCCCTGGTCGCCGCGCCGCTGGGCAACCGCACTGTGCTGGGCGTGGTGTGGGGCGCGGCGGAAGGCAGTGTCGGCGACAACCGGCTGAAGATTGCGGAGCCGCTGGATGGTGCGCCCGCGCTGCCGTCCAAGCTGTGCGATTTCATCGATTGGGTGGCGGACTATACCTTGAATCCGCCGGGTTCGATCCTGGCCATGGCACTGCGCTCGCGCGGTGCGTTTGAGCCAGAGGCCAAGCGCATCGCTTATGTTAAAGGATCTGTGACACCGCCGCGCGCGTCGGCGGCGCGGACGCGCGCGCTGGAGACGGCAAGCGACGGGTTGGCGCGCAGTGTCACGGGACTGGCAGAAGACGCCAATGTGTCGCCCGCTGTGGTGCGCGGGCTGATTCAAGCCGGCGCCCTGGTTCCCACCGAGCTGCCTGAGTTTTTGCCCTTCCCAACACCCGACGCAACCTTTACCGAACCCGCGTTGAATGAGGATCAGGCGCGCGCCGCAACCCAATTGCGAGACGCGGTCAGGGCACGCAAATTCGCCGCGCATTTGCTGGACGGGGTGACCGGCTCAGGAAAAACCGAAGTCTATTTCGAGGCGGTGGCGCAGGCGCTGGAGCAGAACAAACAGGTTCTGATCCTGCTGCCGGAAATCGCATTGACCGTGCAATTTCTGGAACGGTTTGCTGCCCGCTTCGGGGTGCGCCCCTGCGAATGGCATTCGGACCTGTCGCAAAAGGAACGGCGGCGCACCTATCGCGCGGTGCTGAACGGCGAGGCGTGTGTGGTGGTGGGGGCGCGCTCTTCGCTGTTCCTGCCATTCCGCGAATTGGGCCTGGTCATCGTGGACGAGGAGCACGAACAAGCGTTCAAGCAACAAGACGGCGCCATCTATCACGCCCGTGACATGGCGGTGGTGCGGGCCAGGATTGAGAATTGCCCGGTGGTGCTGGCCAGCGCCACGCCGTCGCTGGAGAGTTTCGTCAATGCCCAGCAGGGACGTTACATGCATCTGCAACTCGGATCGCGGCATGGCGTGGCGGAAATGCCGGAAGTCAAACTGATCGACCTGCGGCATACAAGAGATGCGCCGGATGTGGAAAAAAAAGCGCAATGGTTGTCACCGCCTTTGCGCGCCGCATTGGAAAAAGTGCTGGGATGCCGCGAGCAGGCCATGCTGTTCCTCAATCGCCGGGGTTATGCGCCGCTCACCTTATGCGAAGCCTGCGGCCACAAATTCACCTGCCCGCATTGTTCGGCCTGGCTGGTGGAGCACAAATATAAAAAACGCTTGGCCTGTCATCAATGCGGCTATGAACTGCCGATGCCTAGCCTTTGCCCGCAATGCCAGGAAAGCGGCACGCTGATTGCCTGCGGCCCCGGCGTGGAGCGAGTGGCGGAGGAATTCGCCGCTTTTTTTCCCAATGCGCGCTACGCCATCGCTTCGTCCGATACCTTGCATGGGCCCGCCGAGACACAAGCCGCGATCCGCGCCATGGCCAAGCGGGAGATCGACGTTCTGATCGGCACCCAGATTGTGGCCAAGGGCCATCACTTTCCGCAATTGACTTTGGTCGGCGTGGTGGATGCGGATCTGGGCGGCAGCGACGGCGATCTGCGGGCGCGCGAACGCACGTTTCAATTGCTGCATCAGGTGTCGGGCCGTGCCGGGCGCGCGGAAAAACCGGGACTGGTGCTGTTGCAAACCAGAAATCCCGACGATGCGGTGATGCAGGCGCTGGTGCGCGGCGACCGCGACGGTTTCTATGAACAGGAACGGCAATTCCGGGAAGCCAGCCAGTCGCCACCCTTTGGTCGCCTCGCCGCCCTGGTGATCAGCGGCTATGACGGCGAGGTGGTGCGCGCCATCGCGAGGGCATTGGGCAAATCTGCGCCCAGCGCGCGCGATGTCAAAGTGTGGGGCCCGACACCGGCTTTCTATTCCTTGTTGCGCGGCCAAACCCGCGAACGGCTGTTGGTGCAGGCGGCGCGCGGGGTGGATGTGCAGGCCTATCTCAAGGCCTGGCTGGCAACGGTAAAAGTCCCCGCCGCCGTGCGCGTGGCCGTAGACGTCGATCCGGTGAGTTTTTTTTAAAAAAGCATTGTCATTCCCGTACCCCGGTCCGCGCGCAGCGCGGCCGGAGTATAAACTCCAGCGGGAATCCATGCCGCCGCCCGCTCCCTGTCAAAGATGGATACCCGCTTACGCGGGTATGACAAAAAGAGAAGGGCGCGTCGCGGTGGACGTGGACCCAGTGAACTTCTTCTAACATCATAGCACGGCGCGATGGATTTTGTGGCGTGAGCAGGGTTGCTAGCGACAGCGTAGCAACGAGCGACGTGTACAAGACGTACACGAGCGATGGCGCGACGAACTCACGACGCAAAAGACGCGCGCCTAAAGCGTCCGCACGTCCGTTAGATGGCCCGTCACCGCCGCAGCCGCCGCCATCGCCGGTGACACCAGATGCGTACGCCCGCCGCGGCCCTGGCGGCCTTCGAAATTGCGGTTGGAGGTGGAAGCGCAACGCTCACCCTCCTTCAGCTTGTCGGCATTCATCGCCAGACACATGGAACAGCCCGGATCGCGCCATTCAAAGCCCGCCTCCAGGAACACCTTGTCCAGGCCTTCTTCCTCAGCCTGTTCCTTCACCAGGCCCGAACCCGGCACCACGATGGCGTTGACGCCAGGGGCGACCTTTTTGCCCTTGGCGATGACGGCGGCGGCGCGCAAATCTTCGATGCGGCCATTGGTGCAGGAACCGATAAAGACATGATCCACCTTGATGTCGGTGATCGGCATATTGGCGGTCAGTCCCATATAGGCCAGAGCACGTTCCGCCGCTTCGCGCTTGTGCGCGTCGGCCATCTTAGCGGGATCGGGCACGTTTGCGGTGATGGGCAGCGCCTGTTCCGGCGAGGTACCCCAGGTGACCATCGGCACGATGTCGCGCGCATCCAAAATCACTTCGGCGTCGAACTTGGCATCCGGATCGGACTGCAAGGTCTTCCAGTACATCGCCGCGCCTTCCCAGGTCGCGCCCTTAGGCGCGCGCGGTTTGCCTTTCACATAGTTCAAGGTGACGTCATCCACCGCGATCAAGCCGGCGCGGGCGCCGCCTTCGATGGTCAGGTTGCACAGGGTCATGCGGCCTTCCATGCTCAGGGCGCGGATCGCCTCGCCGGCATATTCGATGACATAGCCGGTGCCGCCGGCGGTGCCGATCTTGGCGATCACCGCCAGGGCGATGTCCTTGGCCGTCACGCCTTCGGGCAGCTTGCCGTTCACCGTCACGCGCATGTTCTTGGAAGGCTGGGCGCGCAAGGTCTGGGTCGCCAGCACATGTTCGACTTCCGATGTGCCGATACCGAAGGCCAGCGCACCGAAGGCGCCATGGGTGGAGGTGTGGCTGTCGCCGCAGACAATGGTGGTGCCCGGCAAGGTCCAACCCTGTTCCGGCCCGATGATATGCACGATGCCCTGGCGGATATCGTCCATGGCGAAATATTCGACACCAAAGTCCTTGGCGTTCTTTTCCAGGGTCTCGACCTGCAGCTTGGATTCCGGCTCGGTGATGCCCTGGTCACGGTCCTTGGTGGGCACATTGTGGTCGGCCACCGCCAAGGTCAGCTCGGGACGGCGCACCTTGCGGTTCGCCAGGCGCAGACCTTCAAAGGCCTGGGGGCTGGTGACTTCATGCACCAGATGCCGGTCGATATAGAGCACGGGAGTCTCGCCCGGCGGAGCATCCACCAGATGGGCGTCCCAGATCTTGTCGTACAGCGTCTTGGCCATGTCGATACTCATGTCAGGCGTGAAGGCGGCTTACATATAAGGGGTGGGCCAAATCTTCAACGCTGCGACAGATACAGCACCACCATGATGATCACGATGGCGACAGCCTGAGCTAACACCCTGATTCGCATGAGTTTATTGGACCAAGTGCGCGCTGTGTCCCCACCCCGCCACAGAGTGTAAAGCCCCAGACACAAGACCACGAAGACGACGCCGACCGCGATGGCGACCAGAAGCTTTTCCATGGGGCGGGTTTTACGCCCCCCTGTCATGGCCCGCAAATGCGGGCCATGACAGGGGGGCACGATCAGGCTAGAGCATCAATCTGCTCATCCGTGAAATTGCCCGGAACAATGGTCACGGGAATCGCCTGCACCGCCTTGCCGAACATGGAAACCAGCGGGCCCGGACCTTCCTTGGCGGTACCCGAGGCCAGCACCAGGATCGAGATGTCTTTGTCTTCTTTCAGCAGTTGGCCGAGGCATTCCGTGGTCAGGCCATAGGGAATGATCAGTTCCGGCAGGATGCCCGAAAGATCGTTCACCATCTTGGCGGCCTCATGCACCATGCCTTCGGCTTCGGCATAGGCCTCGTCACGCATAATTTCTTCCACCCCGCGCCATTGCTGGAAGTCGGGCGGCGTGGCGGCGCACAACAGCGTGACACGCCCTCCGGTATGCTGGGCCCGGCGGGTGGCGAAGCGCAGCGCCACGGCGCATTCCTTGGTCTTGTCGATCACGACCAGGAATTTGCGTGGGGCGCGGGAGGCGGGGCTGCTCATGGAATGCAGACTAACATTCTGAAATGTACCTCACCATGGCCAGCCTCCGAGCCGGCCATCCAGGGCGGCAAGCGCCAGCATTTGTTCCTCTGGATGGGCGGGTCAAGCCCGCCCATGGTGAGTTAGGGGTTCAGCTTCTGCTTAAGAGAGTACAAAACCTCAAGCGCCTGCTTCGGGGTCAATGCATCAGGTTCAACACCCTTCAACACCTCTTCCACCGCACTGGTCTTGGGCTTGGGCGCGGTGGCGCCGAACAGCGGCAGATCGTCGATCCGGGCTAGCGGCTTGTGGCCTTCGCGCCCCTCTTCCAGTGCCTGCAACACTTCCTCGGCGCGGCTCACCACCGCATCCGGCAATCCCGCCAGCTTGGCGACATGGATGCCATAGGAACGGTCGGCGACGCCCGCCACCACTTCATGCAAAAACACAATGCTGTCGTTCCATTCCCGCACCTTCATGGTGTAGCAGGCCATGGATTTGAGCCTTTCGCACAAGGCAACCATCTCATGATAATGCGTGGCGAATAGCGCGCGGCTTTTGTTGCTCTCGTGCAAATGCTCGGCCGCCGCCCAGGCGATGGCCAGCCCGTCATAAGTGGCGGTGCCGCGCCCGATCTCATCCAAGATCACCAGCGAGCGCGGCGTGGCTTGGTTGAGAATCGCGGCCGTCTCCACCATCTCCACCATGAAGGTGGAACGCCCCGCCGCCAGATCGTCGCCCGCACCCACCCGGGAAAACAGCCGGTCCACAATGCCCAGACGCGCGGCTTCAGCCGGAACAAAGGAGCCCATCTGCGCCAGAATGGCGATCAACGCATTCTGGCGCAGGAAGGTGGATTTGCCCGCCATATTGGGACCCGTGACCAGCCATAAACGCCCTTTGGCCCCACCTTCCTTTTTAGCGTGAGAAAGATCGCAATCATTGGGCACGAACGGGCCAGTATTGGCGGCGGCCAGCGCGGCTTCCACCACCGGATGACGCCCGCGTGTGATCTGAAAACCCAGGCCATTGTCCATTTCGGGCCGCACATAGCGCGCCGCGACCGCCAGTTCACCCAAGGATGAAGCGACATCCAGCACCCCCAGCGCCTCGGCAATGGCGCCCAGGGCTTCGCCTTGCGCGATGGCGGCCATCACCATTTCGTCGAATAGCGCAGCCTCCAAAGCCAGCGCGGCATCGGCGCTTTCGGCGATGCGCGCGGCAAGCCCGGCGAGTTCGTCGGTGGAAAAGCGCACCGCCCCCGCCATGGTCTGGCGATGGCGGAACATCTCCTTGTCTGCCATCAGCTTGTCGGCCTGTTGCTGGGTGACTTCGATGAAATAGCCCAACACGCCATTGTGCTTGATCTTAAGCTGGGCCACGCCGCTGGACTGGCGGTATTTGCCTTCCAGACCCGCGATCACCCGGCGGGATTCATCGCGCAAGGCGCGCAACTCATCCAGCGGCGCATGGGCGCCGGATTTGATGAAGCCGCCATCGCGCGACAGATAGGGCGGTTCCTCCACCAGCAAAAATTCCAGCCGGCCGGAGAACTGCGATACTGCCGCGATGTTTTCGGTCAGGATCGCGATGGCGCTTTGCGCCTCGCCGCCGAGCGCCTCGCTGCCCAAGCCGTCCCGCAAACCGCGCGCCGCCTTCACTCCGTCGCGCAGATTGGCGAGATCGCGCGGTCCCCCGCGCATAACCGACAAACGACCCAAAGCGCGCGCAATGTCGGGCGCCGCGCGCAAAGCCTCACGCGCCTTGCGGCGCAATTCGGAATTTTTTGCGAATGCCTCGACCGCGTCATGGCGGGCGGCGATCTCTTTCACGTCGGTCAAGGGCGCCGCCAGCCGGGACGCCAAGGTGCGCGCGCCGATGGCGGTCACGCTGCGATCAATCTGCGCCAACAGGCTGCCGCAGCGCTCACCGCTCAAGGTCTGCGTCAATTCCAGATTGCGCCGGGTGGCGGCATCGATGCCCATGAAATGCGACGGCGACACACGCGCGATCCGTTGCAGCGCGACGCGCCGCCCTTTTTGCGTCAACTCCAGATAGGCGATCAGCGCGCCCGCCGCCGACAGTTCGGCGCGGGAAAAAGCGCCCAAGCCATCCAGCGACAGCATGTTGTAATGGGCCTTGAGCGCGCGTTCGCCATTGGCGGAATCGAACCGGCTGCCCGGCAAGGGCGACAGCGCCGCGCCCAAGGCTTTGAACAGAGCCGCAAATTCGTCCTGCGCCAGCAGCGTGTCGGGCACCAAGAGTTCGCGCGGAGAAAGCCGCGCCAGCTCGGTGGCGACTTCCTCGCGCCCCACCGCCGCCACCGAAAATTCCCCGGTGGACATGTCGGCGCTGGCCAGCGCGAACTCCGCGCCCGAACGCCCCAGCGCTGCCAATCGGTTGGAGGCGCGTGCTTCCAGCAGCGAATCTTCCGTCAAGGTGCCGGGCGTCACCAGCCGCACCACCTCGCGCTTGACCACCGATTTGGCGCCGCGCTTCTTGGCCTCGAGCGGATCTTCCACCTGCTCGCAGACCGCCACGCGATAGCCCTTGCGGATTAACTTTTCCAAATAGGACTCAGCCGCATGCACCGGCACGCCGCACATGGGAATGTCTTCGCCCTGATGCTTGCCGCGTTTGGTGAGCGCGATGTCGAGGGCTTCCGCCGCCTTTGCTGCATCAGCGAAGAACAATTCGTAAAAATCGCCCATGCGGTAAAACAGCAAATAGTCCGTGTGCGCTGCTTTGAGCGCGAGATATTGCGCCATCATGGGGGTGGCGTCGCCGGGCGCCTGCGCCGGCTGTATATCGAATTCCATCTCGCTCATGCGGCAGACCATAGCAGAGGCGGGCGCAAAGCTGCGTCACGGAAGCGTGGTGCAATTGCCGTGCGGGTAGTTATTCTGTGGAAAATCCTTCAGACCGCCATCCAAACAGGTGCCCGATGTCCCGTCCGTCCTTCACCGACGAAGAAGCCCTTGCATTCCATACAGGCAGTAAGCCCGGCAAGCTGGAAGTGGTGCCCACCAAGCCGATGGCCACGCAGCGCGATTTGAGCCTGGCCTATTCGCCGGGCGTGGCGGTGCCGGTGCTGCGCATCGCGGAAAATCCGGACCTCGCCTACGACTATACCGCCAAGGGCAATCTGGTGGCGGTGATCTCCAATGGCACCGCCATTCTGGGTTTGGGCGATTTGGGCGCATTGGCGTCCAAGCCGGTGATGGAAGGCAAGGCGGTGTTGTTCAAGCGCTTTGCCGATGTGAACTCCATCGATTTGGAAATCGACACCAAGGATGTCGAGGCCTTCATCAACGCCGTGCGCTATCTGGGTCCCAGCTTCGGTGGCATCAATCTGGAAGACATCAAGGCGCCCGATTGTTTCATCATCGAGGAACGGTTGCGCGAGTTGATGGACATTCCGGTGTTCCATGACGACCAGCACGGCACCGCCATTATATCCGCCGCCGGTGTGATCAACGCCGCCCATCTCACCAATCGCAAACTGGAAGATTTGAACGTGGTGTGCAACGGCGCGGGCGCGGCCGGCATCGCCTGCATCGAACTGCTCAAGTCGATGGGCGTGAAAAGCGAGAACGTCATTCTGTGCGATACCAAAGGCGTGGTCTATCGCGGCCGCACCGAAGGCATGAATCAATGGAAGTCCGCCCATGCGGTGGACACCAAGGCCCGCAGTCTGACCGATGCCATGGTGGGCTGCGACGTATTCCTGGGCCTGTCGGCCAAGGGCGCGCTGACCGCCGACATGGTGCGCAGCATGGCGGCCTCGCCCATCATCTTCGCCATGGCCAATCCCGATCCGGAAATAACGCCGGAAGATGCCAAGGCGGTGCGGGGCGACGTGATCGTGGCCACGGGACGCAGCGATTATCCCAACCAGGTCAACAATGTGTTGGGCTTTCCTTATATCTTCCGGGGCGCGCTGGATGTGCGCGCCACCACCATCAATGAAGAAATGAAGATCGCCGCCGCGCAGGCCATCGCGGCCTTGGCGCGCGAGGATGTGCCCGATGAAGTGGCGCTCGCCTATCGTGGCGCGCGCCCCGTCTATGGGCCCGGATACATCATCCCGTCGCCCTTCGATCCGCGCCTGATTTCCCGCGTGTCGGCGGCGGTGGCCGAAGCGGCGATGAAATCGGGTGTCGCCAAGAAACAAATACCGGATTTGGCCGCCTATCAGTTCCGCCTGTCGGCGCGGCTGGACCCCTCGGCGGGCCTGTTCCAGATGGTGACCAATGCGGTGCGCGCCAAGCCCAAGCGGGTGGTGTTCGCGGAAGGCGAAGAGGATTCGGTGATCCGCGCTGCCGCCGCGTTCCAAAATGCCGGAATGGGCAAGGCGCTGCTGGTGGGCCGTCCCGATATGGTCAAAGCGGGATTGATGCGCGCCGGAATTGACGAGCATCTGCTGGAAGTGCGGGTGCCCCATTCGGCGGAGGATGCCGCGCCCTATACCGAGGCCCTGTACAAGCGTATCCAGCGGCGCGGCGGCTTGCTGCGCGACGCGGTTCGGATGGTGACCAACGACCGCAATATCTATGCCGCCTCCATGCTCAAGGCCGGCGATGCCGATGCCATGGTGACGGGGGTGACGCGCAATTATTCCAACGCGCTGGCGGATGTGCGCCAGGTGCTGGACCCGCCCAAGGGCCAGCGGCCCATGGGCATGCAGGTGATTTTCGCCAAGGGCCGCGCGGTTCTGATCGCCGACACGTCGGTGACGGAAATGCCCACTGCCGATCAGCTCGCCGACATCGCCGTCCAGGCCGCGGCCACCGCCAAACGCTTTGGCCTGACGCCGCGCGTGGCGTTGCTTGCCTCATCCACCTTCGGCTTTCCGCGCAGCGAACGTAGCGAGCGCATCATCGAGGCGGTGCAGATTCTGGAAAATCGCGGCGTGGATTTCGAATATGACGGCGAAATGGCCATCGATGTGGCGTTGGATAAGGACAAGCTGGCGCTTTATCCCTTTGCCCGCATCACCGACACCGCCAATGTCTTGATCATGCCCGCCATTCACTCGGCCTCGATTTCCACCAAACTGTTGCAGCAGATGGGTGGGGCCACCGTGATGGGCCCGATGCTGGTGGGCCTGGAGAAATCGGTGCAGATCGCGCCCTTGGGCGCCAAGATGAGCGAGATCTATAGCGCCGCCGTGATCGCGGCTTATGATATCAATCGCTGATGGGTTTTGCCGCGTTGGATCAAAAACAGGCTGCGGTCCTTATGGACCGTATCTGGGATGAGGAAATCGTCCCGGCGCTGACCGACTATATCCGCATTCCCAACAAGAGCCCGGTTTTCGATCCAGATTGGGAAAAGCATGGTTATATGGAACAGGCGGTGGCGATGTTCGCCGCTTGGGCCGGTGAGAAACTCAAGCAGCTTTCGGGCGCCTCGCTTGAAGTGGTGCGGCTTGAAAACCGCACACCGCTGATCCTGATTGAAATTCCCGGTACCGCGCCCAGCACAGTGTTGATGTACGGCCATCTCGACAAGCAGCCGGAAATGAAGGGCTGGGCCGATGGCACCGGCCCTTGGCAGCCGGTTTTAAAAGACGGCAAGCTTTATGGCCGCGGTGGCGCCGACGACGGCTATGCCATGTTCGCCAGCATCGCCGCGCTGTTGGCGCTCAAAGCCCAGAATCTCGCCCATGCCCGCACGATCATCCTGATCGAGGGGTCGGAAGAATCCGGCTCGCCCGACCTGCCTTTTTACATCGACCATCTGGCGGCGCGCATCGGCACGCCCGACTTGGTGGTCTGTCTGGATTCAGGCGCCGGCAATTACGATCAGCTTTGGCTGACCACCTCTTTGCGCGGCTTGGTGATCGGCAATTTGACGGTGCGCGTTTTGAACGAGGGCGTGCATTCGGGCGCCGCCAGCGGCATCGTGCCGTCGTCCTTCCGCATCCTGCGCATGCTTTTGTCGCGGATCGAAGACGAAGCCACCGGGCGCATGACCTTGCCTGAGCTATTTGCCGAAATTCCTCCAGACCGCCAAAAACAAGCACAGGACACCGCCGCGGTTCTGGGAGATGAAATCTGGTCTGGTCTTCCTTTTGCCGGTGGCGCCAAGCCCATGCTGGGCGGCAATGCCGACCTGATTCTAGAAAGAACCTGGCAGCCGCAATTGGCGATCACGGGGATGGACGGCTATCCCTTGCCCGCCGATGGCGGCAATGTGCTGTTGCCGTTTTCCACCGCCAAGCTCAGCGTTCGCCTGCCGCCGGCCGTGGAGGGCCAACGCGCCTGCGTGGCGATGAAGACGGCCCTGGAAGCCGATCCGCCCTATGGGGCCGATATCCTATTCGATGGACATGCCGAGAATGGCTGGAACGCGCCAACCCTGGCGCCCTGGCTGGAAGCATCGCTCAACCGCGCCAGCCTCGCCGCTTTTGGCAAGCCGGTGGCCTTTCACGGCGAGGGCGGTTCGATTCCCTTCATGGCCATGCTGGGCGATAAATTTCCGGACACTCAATTTGTCGTGACCGGCGTGTTGGGGCCACATTCCAATGCCCATGGCCCCAACGAATTCCTGCACATTCCCTTTGCCAAGAAATTGTCGGGCTGCATCGCCGCCGTCCTGGCCGATCATGCGTTACAAGCCCGATGAGCTTTCTGGATTCCGCCACCGATCCCAAACAGGCCACACGCCGCCCGCTTTATATTTTCCTGATCGCCACATTGGGCGTTGGCGCCTTGGCGAGCCTGTTCACAACGCCTGAGATTCCCACCTGGTATGCGGGATTGAACCATCCCGCGATCACGCCGCCCAATTGGGTTTTCGCACCGGTCTGGACCACGCTCTATATCCTGATGGGTTTCGCGGCGTGGCGGGTGTGGAAGCGCACCGGGACCTCTTCCATGGAGATGGGCGCATTCGCGCTTCAATTGGGGCTGAACTTCCTCTGGAGCGTCCTCTTCTTCGGCTTGCACCGGATCGGCGCCGCCCTGATCGAAATCGCCGTGCTGAATTTGACGATCCTGGCCATGCTGGTTCTTTTCATCCGGCGCGACCGGCTGGCGGGACTGTTGCTACTGCCCTATCTGGCCTGGACCCTGTTCGCCACGGTCCTGACCCATGCCTTTTGGCGACTAAATAGCTAGACAAACCGAAGCAGGGATTTTGTCCGCGGGGCAGGAGCGAGGAGCGATGTGGGCGCTAAAGGCCCATGAGCGACGAGGTGAGTAGCGTCAGCGTACGAACCACCCGAGGGCAAAAGCCCGCTTCGGGCTTGGCAAGCCGGGGCCCTCTCCCTATATACCCCCTTGTGTAAGCATGGGTTTGGCCCGTGGCTTATTTTGTCAAAGAATTCAATGGGATGGAACGAGGACGCCGAGAGGGTCCAGGAAGGCCATGCCCGGTGAGAGGAATAAGAGAATGGCGAAAGTAATCGGTATTGATCTGGGCACCACCAACAGCTGCGTTGCGGTCATGGAGGGCTCCGCCCCCAAGGTCATCGAGAATGCGGAAGGCGCCCGTACCACCCCCTCCATCGTCGCCTTCGCCCCCGACGGTGAGCGGCTGATCGGCCAGCCCGCCAAACGCCAGGCCGTCACCAATCCCGAACATACCTTCTTCGCCATCAAGCGCCTGATCGGGCGCCGTTTCGACGATCCCATGACCCAGAAGGACATGGGCATGGTCCCCTACAAGATCATCAAGGCCGACAATGGCGATGCCTGGGTCGGGGGCCGTGACGGCAAGAAATATTCCCCGTCCGAAATCTCCGGTTTCATCCTGCAGAAGATGAAGGAAACCGCCGAGGCGCATCTGGGCGAGAAAGTCACCCAGGCCATCATCACCGTCCCGGCCTATTTCAACGACGCCCAGCGCCAGGCGACCAAGGATGCCGGCAAGATCGCGGGCCTTGAAGTCCTTCGCATCATCAACGAGCCCACCGCCGCGGCGCTGGCCTATGGCCTAGACAAGAAATCGAGCGGCACCATCGCGGTCTATGACCTTGGCGGCGGCACCTTCGACGTGTCGGTGCTGGAAATCGGCGACGGCGTGTTCGAAGTGAAGTCCACCAATGGCGACACCTTCCTGGGCGGTGAGGATTTCGACCATCGCCTGGTCGGCTTCCTGGCCGATGAATTCAAGAAGGAAAACGGCATCGACCTGCGCAACGACCGCTTGGCGCTGCAACGGCTGAAAGATGCCGCCGAAAAAGCCAAGATCGAATTGTCGAGCGCGCAGCAGACCGAAGTGAATCTGCCCTTCATCACGGCGGATGCATCCGGTCCCAAGCATCTCACCATCAAGATCACCCGCGCCACTTTGGAAAAGCTGGTGGACGACCTGATCCAGAAGACCGTCGGACCCGTGAAGCAGGCGCTGAAAGATGCCGGCGTCACCGCGTCTCAGATCGACGAAGTCATCCTGGTCGGCGGCATGACCCGCATGCCCAAGGTGCAGGAAGCGGTGAAGGCCCTGTTCGGCAAGGAGCCGCATAAAGGCGTCAACCCCGACGAAGTGGTCGCCATCGGCGCGGCCATTCAGGGCGGCGTCTTGAAAGGCGAAGTCAAAGACGTGCTGCTGCTGGACGTGACCCCACTGTCCTTGGGCATCGAAACCCTGGGCGGCGTCTTCACCCGGCTGATCGACCGCAACACCACCATCCCGACCAAGAAGAGCAACATCTTCTCCACCGCCGAAGACAATCAGGGCGCCGTCACCATCAATGTGTTCCAGGGCGAGCGCGAAATGGCGGCGGACAATAAAAGCTTGGGCCGCTTTGACCTGCAGGGCATTCCGCCGGCGCCGCGCGGCGTGCCGCAGATCGAAGTCACCTTCGACATCGACGCCAACGGCATAGTCAGCGTCACCGCCAAGGATAAGGCCACCGGCAAGGAGCAGCAGATTCGCATCCAGGCTTCCGGCGGCTTGTCGGAGGCCGACATCCAGAAGATGGTCAAAGACGCCGAAAGCCATGCCGCCGAAGACAAGAAGCGCCGCGAGTCCGTGGAGGCCAAAAACCAAGCCGATGCCCTGATCCATTCCACGGAAAAGGCGATGTCCGAGCATGGCGACAAGGTCGGCGCGGACGAGAAGACTGCGATCGAAGCGGCCCTCGCCGCGCTCAAGGACGCGGTCAAGGGCGATGATGCCGACGCTATCAAGGAGAAAACCAACGCACTGGCTCAGGCTTCGATGAAGCTGGGTGAGGCCATGTACAAGGCGCAGCAAGCCGAAGGTGCGGCCGCAGACGCCGCCGCCGATGGCGCGGGAAAGCCTGACGACAATGTCGTTGACGCCGACTTTGAGGAAGTGGACGACAACAAGAAAGGCGCCGCCTAAATCACAGGTCCGCCTCCCCCTTCGTGCGAAGCACGGCAAGGGGGAGGTGGCCGTAGCATCGCGAGCGCGAAGCGTGAGCAAAGATGCGAAGGGTGAGGTTGGCGGCCAAGGCAACCGAACGCCAAGCACCGTCAGGTGCGAAGGCCGGATCGGAGGGGGTTCAAAGGTAAAGTCGGGCCATGAGTAAGCGTTGTTATTACGAGACCTTGGAATGCCAGAAGGGCGCGACTGGCGACATTTTGAAGTCCGCCTATCGCAAGCTGGCAATGAAGTTTCATCCCGACAAGAATCCTGGCGATCACACCGCCGAAATCAAATTCAAGGAAATCAACGAGGCCTATGACGTCTTGAAGGACGATCATAAGCGCGCCGCTTATGACCGTTTCGGCCACGCCGCCTTTGAGGCGGGCATGGGCGCGGCTGGCGCGCGCGCCGGAAATCCTTTCGGCGATTTCAGCAGCTTCGGCGATGTGTTCGAGGACATATTCGGCCAGATGATGGGCGCCGGCCCCAGGGGCAAACGGCAGAATCGCGGCCAGGACCTGCGTTACAATCTGACCATCACCTTGGAAGAAGCCTTCACCGGCCGCAGCAGTGAGATCAAAGTGCCTACTATGGTGGCCTGCGAGCCTTGCGCCGGTTCTGGCGCGGAGCCGGGTCACAGCCCCGAAACCTGTCCCACGTGCGCCGGTCACGGCAAGGTGCGCGCCACCCAGGGCTTTTTCACCATCGAGCGCACCTGCTCGGCTTGCCGCGGCGCAGGCAAGATCGTCCGCAATCCTTGCAAGGTCTGCCGCGGCGCCGGCCTGGTGCAAAAGGAACGCACCTTGACAGTGGACGTGCCGCCGGGCGTGGAAGAAGGCACCCGCATACGGCTTTCGGGCGAAGGCGCGGCCGGGAGCAATGGCGGGCCGCCGGGCGACCTCTATATTTTTCTCTCGGTGGCTGAACACCCGATTTTCCAGCGCGACGGCCATGATCTGCATTGCCGCGTGCCGGTGTCCTTTGTGATGGCGGCCTTGGGCGCAAGCATCGAAGTCCCCACCCTGGATGGCGGCCGCGCCAAGGTTGCGATCCCCGAAGGGACCCAGCCGGGACGGCAATTTAGGCTGCGCGGCAAAGGTATGCCGGTCTTGCGCAGCGCCCAGAGGGGCGATCTGTATGTCGAGTTGGCGGTGGAGACCCCCGTCAAGCTGACCCGCCGCCAAAAGGAATTGCTGCGGGAGTTCGATAACGAAAGCCAGGCCGGGACTCATCCGGAGGCCGAAGGATTCCTTACAAGGCTGAAAGAATTCTGGAAGGGTTGCGAGAAATAAGCCTTTCGTGGAATTGTGCTTTTGTCCTAGCCTCCGCCACGAACACAGGGCAAGCTGAGCCGTGACCACGACCCTTGCCGACAATATCCGCTTTCTGCGCGCGCTGATCGCACGTCCCAAGGATGTGGGCGCGGTGATGCCGTCCAGCCCGGCTTTGGCCGAGGCCATTGCCCGCCAGATC
>DATEEB010000017.1:0-8343 GCA_035281345.1 Rhizomicrobium sp.
ATGGGTGATGCCTTCGACTTTGAACAGCGCGTCATAGATCGGCAGCACCGCGCCGCCGGGATAGCCGAAGATATGGGTGACGCCCTGATCCTTCAGGGCGCGGATCACCATCTGCGCCCCGGTCATGGTTTCGGCGGACGCCTGGGCGGCGTCTCGCGCCCCTCCCATTGTCAATGTGTCGTCCTTATCCATCGTCTGTCCTTCGAAAACCCAATGCTCGTAATTGCACCAAAGATAAAGGGGCGTTTCCGCCCCTTGTCCGCATGACCGCTATGTCCGCAAAGGTTCAGCTTCGCGGCGATAGCGGCCCAACTCCTACGAGCGTCCAGTTCATGGCGCGGGAACCTAAAGATGCTGCGATGCGGCGTCAAGCAATTTCATGCAGAAATATGCCTGAATTGTGTAATTAAATTGCTAATAAATGGGTCAAACCAGATATAATGTGGCATTCTGTGGCGAAACCACGTCATCTGGCGTTTGGCAAATTGCCGCGTTCCGGTGATAGCGGCATCCAGCGCCTCGGCCCGGGTTAAAGTCCCGCTCCCCAGGGCTTGGAGCGGGCGCAATCCCAGCAATTTTGCGGCCGGCAGGGCCGGGTCCAACCCTTCCAGGCTCCGCGCTTCCTCCAACCCGCCCTCGTCCAGCATCGCCTCGAAACGCTCCGCGATCCGCGCCCGCAGCGCGGGCCGCGGCGGGTCCAGGACAAAAGCGGCGATCCTTTTGTCCTTCAGCACCGGTTCGGCAGGCGCGCTCTGCCATTCGGCCAAAGGCCGTCCCGTCGCCTCGAACACTTCAAAGGCGCGCAACACGCGCTGCGGATCGGAGGGGCGCAGACGCGACGCCGTCAAAGGATCGCGGTCGGTGAGCTTGGCGTGCAAGGCTTCCACCCCGATATCGTCCAGCAGCGCCCGCGCCGCATCGCGGATGTCCGGCGGCGTCGGCGGCACATCGGCCAAGCCGTCGGTCAGGGCCATGAAATAAAGCCCGGTGCCGCCGGCAAAGATCGGGATACGATTCATCGCTCTTGCTTGGGCCAATGCTTTGATGGCGTCCGCGCGCCAGCTTCCAACGGAATAGGCTGCCCTAGCCCCGACATGGCCATACAGCAGATGCGGCACACGCGCCTTGTCCTGCGCACTGGGCTGCGCGGTGAGAATGGGCGCTTCGCGATAGACCTGCATGGAATCGGCATTGATCACCACGCCGCCAATGTCCTGCGCCAAAGCCAGCGCCGCCGCCGACTTGCCGCTCGCGGTGGGCCCTGCAATAAGGACGGCGTCAAATTCCATGCGGGCAGAATGTTTGTTCTGAATGTCATCGGCAAGGGCGCGCAGCCGGCTTTGTTCGCCGAGTTTGCCAAGGGCGCTGCGAAAATCCTCTCCCCCGGCCATGCCTTCGACCTGCCGGTTTGCGGCGATGTCCTGTCCCAAGCGCGCGCGCTGGCCGCCGGCCTGGCGTTGGATATCAATCTGATCGCCACGGACAGACGCCGCAAAAAACTGCTGCTGGCCGACATGGATTCCACCATCATCAATGTCGAATGCCTGGACGAACTGGCCGACATGGCCGGGCTTAAGCCGCAGATCGCCGCTATCACCGAACGCGCCATGCGGGGAGAATTGGAGTTCGAGGCGGCGCTGCAGGAACGCGTCGGCATGCTCAAGGGGCTGCCGCTCGATGCGCTGGAACGCGCCTATGCCGAGCGGGTGCGGCTCAATCCCGGCGCCAAGTCGCTGATCGCCACCATGCGCGCCCATGGCGCCCATACCATGCTGGTGAGCGGCGGCTTCGGCTATTTCACCCGCCGGGTGGCGCAAGACGCCGGCTTTGACGCCGAGCGCGGCAATATTTTGCTGGACGACGGCGCGCGGCTGACCGGCGAGGTTGCCATGCCCATCCTGGGCCGCGAGGCCAAATTGCAAGCCTTGGAAGACGCCGCCGCAAGCCTGAAGATCACCTTTGCGGAGACGCTGGCGGTGGGCGACGGCGCCAATGATCTGGCCATGATCGGACGCGCCGGACTTGGAGTGGCCTATCACGCCAAGCCGATTGTGGCCGAGGCGGCGGGCGCCGCGATCAACCACAACGACCTGACGGCGCTGCTCTACTTGCAGGGTTATGGCGACGACGAGATCGTGCGGACCGAATAGTCCTCATGCTTCGACAAGCTCAGCATGAGGATTTCCTCACCCAGAGCTTGTCGAAGGGCAAGGAAATCCTCATGCCCGCGTGAAATGCGCGAAAGCGTGTTGGCACGCGTGCCAGGGAAGGCAGAGGGTTAATTCAATCGAAGCCCTAGATACTGCAGATCGCCGCCCCGGTTGATCAGCATCAGCGCAACCTTCTTGCCGGCGTTGGCATCGGCCTCCACGCGCTTGACGACATCCTCGGGCGTCTTCACCGCCACCCCGCCCACTTCCACGATCACATCGCCCGCGCGCAGATTTTTTTCCGCACTGGGGCTGCCGGGCTCGACAACCGTCACCGCCACGCCTTGCACGCCATTACCGATCTTGAATTTGCTGCGGGTGGGCGCATCCAGCGCGCCCACGCTAAGGCCCAACTGCGCCAAGGGCGATTGCTTCTTGCCAGGCTTGGGCGGCGGCAACGGCTTGGCCGGTTTGTCCATCCTGGCGTCGTCGGCCAGCTTCTGGACCGTGATCTTTCTGCTTTGCTTTTTGCCCTTGCGCAGCAGATCCAAGCTCACGGTCTTGCCGATGGGCGTATCGGCCACGATGCGCGGCAAGGCGCGGTCGTCATTCACCGCCTTGCCGTCAAAGGCGGTGATCAAATCACCATTGACGAGTCCGGCGCGCGCCGCAGGCCCGCCCTTGGTGACATCGGCCACCAGCGCGCCTTGCGAGGTGGACAGACCCAAGCCTTCGGCGATCTCCGGCGTCACTTGTTGGATGCGCACCCCGATCCAGCCGCGCCGCGCCACCCCGAACTGGCGCAATTGCCCCACCACCTCGCGCGCCAGATTGGCGGGAATGGCAAAACCGATACCGACGCTGCCGCCGGACGGTGAAAAGATCGCCGAATTGATACCCACCACATTGCCGTCCATGTCGAACAGCGGCCCGCCGGAATTGCCGCGATTGATCGGCGCATCGGTCTGGATGAAATCGTCATAAGGCCCGGCATTGATATTGCGATTGCGCGCCGAGACGATGCCGGCGGTGACGGTGGAGCCGATGCCGAAGGGATCGCCGATGGCGATCACCCAATCGCCAACCCGCGTCGTGTCGCTATTGCCAAAGCGTGTGGCGGGCAAGGGCTTGCGCGGCGCCACTTTCAGCAGGGCAATATCGGTCTTGACGTCACGGCCCACCACCCGGGCCGGCAACTGCGTGCCATCCTGCAGCGCCACAGTGATCTGTTCGCTGTCCTCGATGACATGATTGTTGGTGACGATGTATCCGGCCGGATCGATGATAAAGCCCGAGCCCAGCGAGGTGACATGGCGCGGGGTGTTGGATTTTGGTCCCAGGAAGTTTTTGAACAGATCCTCCAACGGCGATCCCGGCGGCAACTGCGGCATGGCGTTTTGCGGCGGCGCCTTCAAAGTCTGGCTGGTGGAGATATTGACCACCGTGGGCAGCAGCTTGTTCGCCAGATCGGCGAAGGAATCAGGTGCAGGCCGCGCCCAAGCGGGCGTGGCGATGACAAACGCCAAAAGGACAAGCAGAACACGCATGGTCGTTCCCGGAACGGTCAGGGGGAGGAATCGGTCGCCAGTTTAGGCAGGGAAAAAGGGAACAAATAGGCAAAAACCCGATTTCGGCATGGTTTTTTCGCACACCGGCCGGCGACTAGGATTCTGCCAGGGCGGGGGCTATACCCCGGCCCATGAGCGTCGCCCGCGAAGAAATTTTGCAAGCCCTGGATCAGGTGACGGACCCGGTCAGCGGCCGCACCGTGGTGCAGCAGGACATGATCCAAGGCCTGGTGGTCAAGGATGGCCATGTCGGCTTTGTGCTGGAGGTTTCTCCCAGCCGCGGCCCGCAGTCCGAACCCTTGCGCAAGATTTGCGAGGCCATGGTGCTGGGGGTGAAGGGCGTCAAATCCGTCACCGCCGTCTTGACCGCTCATGACGATCACCCGGCGCACCGTCATGAACATGCCCCCAAGCCTGCGGTCGCCCGTCAAGCTCCGCCTCCTCCCGCCGGCATTCCGGGCGTCAAAAACATTATCGCGGTGGCCAGCGGCAAGGGCGGGGTGGGCAAATCCACTGTCGCGGTCAATCTGGCGCTATCGCTGTCCAGACTGGGCCTGAAGGTGGGTCTGCTGGACGCCGATATTTACGGCCCATCCCTGCCGCGCCTCTTGGCCATTACGGAAAAACCGGAAAGCACCGGCAAGACTCTGCTGCCCATCGCGCGGCACGGCCTCAAGACCATGAGCATCGGTTTCCTGGTCAAGGAAGACGAAGCCATGATCTGGCGCGGCCCCATGGTGCAAAGCGCGCTGACACAGATGCTCAATGATGTCGCTTGGGCAACCCCTGGGGCGCCGCTGGATGTGCTGGTGCTGGACATGCCGCCGGGCACGGGTGACGCCCAGCTCACCATTGCCCAGCGCGTGCCGCTCAAGGGCGCGGTGATTGTCTCCACCCCGCAGGACATCGCCCTGATCGATGCCAAGAAAGGCATCGCCATGTTCAAGAAGACCCAGGTGCCGATCCTGGGCGTGGTGGAGAATATGTCCATGTTCACCTGTCCCGATTGCGGATCGAGCCATGCGATTTTCGGCCATGGCGGGGCGCGGGAGACGGCGGAAAAATTGGGCGCGCCCTTCCTGGGCGAAATTCCCCTGGTGCCGCGCATCCGCGAAACCTCCGACTCCGGCAATCCGGTCAGCGTGTCGGCCCCCGATGGACCCGAAGCCCAAGCCTTTTTGGATTTGGCAAAAAAAGTCGCGGCGGCGCTGGAAAGTGCCAGCAAGCCGGCGCCGCGGATTGTTATCGAGTGAGCGTCACGTAACTGTAGCGCAACCCATCTGGCGTAATGTGATCTTCGCGCGCCGTTTCGCGCCAGCCGGCACGATCCAGCTCGAACCGAGCATCGCCCTCGAAATCCTTGTGCACCTCGGTCAATTCGATCCGAGATGCCAAAGGCAAGGCGCGCCGATAAATTTCCGCGCCGCCAATCACCATGACGGTACCGGACGTGCCAGCCGCCGCCTGGTCCAGCGATGACGCGGGTACCGCGCCTTCAGCCTGCCAGTCCTTTTGCCGGGTCAGCACCATATTGATCCGGCCAGGCAGCGGCTTTTTGGGCAGCGAATCCCAGGTCTTGCGGCCCATCACAATCCTATGGCCCATGGTCAGCGCCTTGAAGCGCTTTAAGTCGTCGGAAATATGCCAGGGGATCGCGCCGTTCTTGCCGATGACGCCGTTGCGCGCGATGGCCACCACCAAAACGATCTCGCTCATGGGCATAGGCTTTTAAGGCCTTCGCCCTCCAAACGGTAGGTCAACCAGTCTTCAACCGGCGCCGCGCCCAGGCTTTTGTAGAAGGCGATGGAGGGCGCATTCCAATCCAGCACCTGCCATTCCAGAAAACCGTTCTGCGCGCGCGCTTTTTCCGCCAGATGGACCAACAGTCTGCGGCCCAGGCCCCGGCTGCGAAATTTTGGCCTCACATACAGGTCTTCCACAAACAGACCGCGCCGAGCGCGAAAGCTTTTGTAGGTCCAGTACCAGGTGGCGATGCCGCAAGGCTCCCCACCCAAAAAACCCACCTCGCAATGGCAGGCCTCTCCCAGCATGTCGCGGCGAACCCGGTCTTCGTTCAAGACAAAATTTTCCAGCAATTTTTCATAAGCCGCCAAGTCCTTGAGCAGCGACACGACAATAGCGGCATCTTCCTGCGTGGCGGCACGGATGCAAAATTCGCTCATTGTTCCGACCATAATGCGCGGCGGAACCAATGGGAACCCAATCGGTTGACGCCGGTTACTAATGGGTGGTTTTGCGAGGTCGTTTGATGCGCCGATCTTTGATGGCCATAGGCATAGTCCTTTTGGCTCTTGGGCCGGTCACGGCTGAGCCACCTTCCAACCGAGTCGGCAAGGCCAGCATTGCGCCTGAGGTTCAGGACCGAGCGCAAGCCGAATTGCGCCGCCAGGCAGAGCCCGAGCAAAACAATCGGCAGAACAACCGCATGGAACGCAATCGCGGCGAGCGGGAGGTCCTGCGCGGCAGCGCGCCCGCCGCCCAATCCGTGCCCGACAATCGCACCGCCGACCGCGGACGCAGTGAAGAGCGCCGGGAGGGATGGCAACGGGACCGCGGACGGGACGGCAATTGGCGGCCCCATGACAGACGCGACTGGGAAAGACGCGCCAGCGACAGACGGGACTGGAATCGCGATGGCCGCACCTCCTATCGCGCGCCCTATGGCGGTCCGCGTCGCGATTTCAGCGGCTTCCGCGATTTTCACCGCAGCTATTATGCGCCGCGCCGTTTCCGCGCGCCCAACTACCGCCGCCCTGCGGGCTGGTACGAGCATCGCTGGACGTTTGGTGAATTCCTGCCCTCGGCCTTTTGGGCGCGGGACTATTGGCTTGGGGATTTCTGGGTCTATGACCTGCCGCCCCCGCCCTATGGCGCCATTTGGGTACGGGTAGGCCCCGACGCCCTGTTGATAGATGAGGATTCCGGCGAAATCATCACGGTGGCTTATAGAGTCTTTTATTGATTTGCCCCCACGCGGCATTCTGCCCCTTACGCCCCGCCCCATGCCTGCTATAAGCGGCCACCGTGCCCGTGCTCCCACGGGTTGAGCAGGTTGTCAGGGTACGGAAATACCATATGTCCAACGTCACGGTGATCGGCGCCCAGTGGGGCGACGAAGGCAAAGGCAAGATCATTGACTGGTTGTCCAACCGCGCCGACATGGTGGTGCGGTTCCAGGGCGGCAACAATGCCGGTCACACCATCGTGGTGGGCGACAAGACCTACAAGCTGTCGCTGCTGCCTTCGGGCGTGGTCCAGGGCAAGCGCTCCATCATCGGCAATGGCGTGGTGGTGGATCCCTGGTCGCTGCTGGAGGAAATCGCGCGCGTCGGCGCCGCCGGCTTGACGGTCACGCCGGATATTCTAGTGCTGGCGGAGAATGCCGTGCTGGTTCTGCCGCTGCACCGCGAATTGGACGCGCTGCGCGAGGAAGCCGCCTCCCAGAAACTGGGTACCACCAAGCGCGGCATCGGTCCGGCTTACGAAGACAAAGTCGGCCGCCGCGCCCTTCGCGCCATTGACTTGAAAGACCCGGCCTCGCTGCCCGGCAAGATCGATCGGCTTTTGGCGCACCACAATGTGTTGCGCAAAGGCTTTGGCGCAGCGGAGGTGGATGCGGGCGCATTGCTGAAATCCTTGACCGAGATCGCGCCCAAAATCGCGCCCTTCCTGGGTTCGTCCTGGCGCGAGCTGGACGGCGCGCGCAAGGCGGGCAAACGGGTGTTGTTCGAAGGCGCGCAGGCCGTGCTGCTGGACATCGATCACGGCACCTATCCCTTTGTCACCTCGTCCAACACCGTGGCGGGCCAGGCGGCGGCGGGCGCGGGCGTTTCGCCGCGCGCCATCGGCACCGTGCTGGGCATTGTCAAAAGCTACACCACCCGCGTCGGTGAAGGGCCCTTCCCCACCGAACTCAAGGACGCCACCGGCGAAAGGCTGGGCGAGCGCGGCCATGAATTCGGCACCGTGACGGGCAGAAAACGCCGCTGCGGCTGGTTCGATGCCGTTCTGGTGCGCCAGACCTGCGTCACCGGCGGCGTGGACGGCATCGCCCTGACCAAACTGGACGTGCTGGACGGTTTCGAGCAGATCAAAGTGTGTGTCGGTTATCGGCTGGATGGCGAGACGCTGGATTACCTGCCCGCCGACGCCAACCTGCAAGCGCGGCTTGTCCCGGTTTATGAGACACTGGAAGGCTGGAGCGAAACCACCGCCGGCGCCAGAAGCTGGGCCCAGCTTCCCGCCAATGCCATCAAATATGTCCGCAGGGTGGAAGAATTGATCGACGCGCCGGTGGTGTTGCTCTCCACCAGCCCCGACCGTGACGACACCATCATGGTGCAGGATCCTTTTGTGGATCGGTGAAAAGAGTCCTCATCCTCAGGAAGGATTAGGATTTTATCGCATGATTTAACGGGCCGCTGCCCGAACCCAGCCCCGGCGCGGTCCGGATCGCTTCCTGCACATAGGCATGCGCCCGGGCGACCGCGTCCTTCAGCGGCATCTTCTGCGCCAGCCCGCAGGCGATCGCCGTGGCCAAGGTGCAGCCGGTGCCGTGGGTATGTGGCGTATCCTGACGCGGCGCTTCAAACGCTATGAACTCT
>DATEEB010000018.1:0-8525 GCA_035281345.1 Rhizomicrobium sp.
CCGCTTTGGCGACGCTTTGGTCAGCCACAAGACCTATGTCATCGCCAGCGATGGCGATCTGATGGAAGGCATCAGCCAGGAGGCCATCACCCTTGCCGGGCATTTGGGGCTCTCCAACCTGATCGTGTTGTGGGACGACAATAGCATCACCATCGACGGCGCCTTGTCGCTGGCGGACTCCACCGACCAGATCAAACGCTTCCAAGCGGCGGGTTGGATCGTGGACCGTTGCGACGGCCATGACGCCGCCGATATTTTCCGCAGCCTGCAAAAGGCGCAAGCCGCCGGCCGTCCGGTGATGATCGCCTGCAAGACCATCATCGGCTTCGGCATGCCGGGCCGCCAGGGCACGCAAAAGGCGCATAGCGACGCGCCGGGCGCCGAGGTGGTGGCCGGCGCGCGTGCGCAATTGGGCTGGGACTATCCACCTTTCGTCGTGCCCGACGATTTGCTGGGCCAATGGCGCGCCATTGGCACGGCCGGCGCCAAAGAACATGGCGACTGGTTGGCGCGCAAAGCCGCGAGCCCGCATGCCAAGGATTTCGATGACGCCATCCATGGCACTATCCCGGCTTCAATCGGGTCTGCCCTGGCGGCGCTGAAAGAAAAACTGTCGGCGGAAAAGCCCGTGGCCGGCACGCGCAAAATGTCGGAAAAGGCGCTAGACGTGATCAACGCCGAAATGAAGACCACCATCGGTGGTTCGGCGGACTTGACGCCTTCCAACAACACCAAGACCAAGAATATCGAGAGCATGTGCCCCGGCAATTTCGCCGGCCGCTATATCCATTACGGCATCCGCGAGCATGGCATGGCGGCGGCCATGAACGGCATGGCGTTGCATGGCGGCATTATTCCTTATGGCGGCACCTTCATGGTGTTTTCCGACTATTGCCGCCCGGCAATCCGCCTCGCCGCGCTAATGGGCATCCGGGTGGTATTTGTGATGACCCACGATTCCATCGGCGTGGGCGAAGACGGTCCCACCCATCAGCCTGTCGAGCATCTCGCCGCCTTGCGCGCCATTCCGGGTCTGTTGGTGATGCGTCCCGCCGACGGCGTGGAAACGGCGGAATGCTGGGAGTTGGCATTGAAGAACGACCGCCGCCCCAGCCTGATCGCTTTTTCGCGCCAGGATGTGCCCACCCTGCGCGACAGCCACACGCCCGACAATCTTTGCGCCAAGGGCGGCTATGAACTTGTCGGCGATCCGGCCGCCAAGGTCACCTTCCTGGCCACCGGCACCGAAGTCAGCCTGGCGGTGGAAGCCAAGGCCAAGTTGGCCACCGAAGGCATCGCTTCCCGCGTGGTGTCCATGCCCTGCTGGGCCTTGTTCGAAGAGCAGCCGGAAAGTTACCGCAAACAGGTGTTGGGCCCAGGCACCGTCAAGGTTGCCATCGAAGCCGCCGCGCGCGAAGGTTGGGATCGCTATATCGGATCGCCCTTGTTGGGCGAGGCTGGCGCCTTTATCGGCATGACCAGTTTCGGCGCCAGCGGTCCTTACAAAGACGTCTATAAGAAATTCGGCATCACCGCCGAGGCGGCGGCGGCCGCGGCAAAGAAATTGTTGAAGTAGGAAGAAGATGGGTGGCCCGCACGCGCTTCGGCCCTTCGGGCCTCGCTGGCGGGCCATGACAAGGAGATAAGGAATGGCACTTCGGGTTGCAATCAATGGTTTTGGCCGCATCGGACGGCTGGTTCTGCGCGCAATCGTGGAATCGGGACGCCGCGATATCGAGGTGGTGGCGGTCAACGATCTGGGGCCGGTGGAAACCAACGCCCATCTGCTGCGCTATGACAGCATTCATGGCCGCTTTCCGGCCCAGGTGAGCGTGGACGGCGACTATATGATCGCCGCCGGCCACAAGATCAGAGTCACCGCCATCAAGAACCCCGCCGAGCTGCCGCACAAAGAGCTGGATGTCGATATCGCGCTGGAATGCACCGGTATCTTCACCTCCAAAGAAAAAGCCAGCGCGCATCTGACGGCAGGCGCCAAGCGCGTGCTGGTGTCGGCGCCATGCGACAGTGCCGACCTGACCGTGGTCTATGGCGTCAATCACGACAGACTGACCAAGGATCATCTGGTCGTCTCCAATGCCTCCTGCACCACCAACTGCCTGGTGCCGGTGGCCAAGGTGTTGCACGACGCGGTGGGCATCGAACGCGGCATGATGACCACCATTCACAGCTACACCAACGACCAACCCTCGCTGGACCAGATGCACAAGGACCTGTACCGCGCCCGTGCCGCGGCGCTGTCCATGATCCCGACCTCCACCGGCGCCGCCAAGGCGGTGGGCCTGGTGCTGCCGGAATTGAAAGGCAAGCTGGACGGCATTTCCGTGCGGGTACCGACGCCGAATGTCTCGCTGGTGGATTTGAAGTTCGTCGCCAAGAAAGCCACCAGCGCCCAGGAAATCAACGACGCCATCAAGGGCGCCGCCCTGGGCCCGCTCAAGGGTATTCTGGAGGTGGTGCACGACAAGCTAGTGTCCATGGACTTTAATCACAGCCCGGCCTCGTCCAGTTTCGCGCTGGACCAGACCAAGGTGATGGACGGCACCTTCGTGTCGGTGATGACCTGGTACGACAATGAGTGGGGCTTTTCCAACCGCATGGCGGATACCGCCGTGGCGATGGGGAAGTTGATTTAATTCCAGTCTTGTCATGCCCGTCCCCCGGTCCGCGCGAAGCGCGGCCGGAGGATAAACTCCAGCGGGCATGTAACTTGTGTCCATGGATTCCCGCTTGCGCGGGAATGACTAAAGAGAAGGCAGATGGCGTTCAGAACCCTTGACGACCTGGATGTGAAAGGAAAGCGCGTGTTGGTGCGCGCCGACCTCAATGTGCCGGTCTCAGGCGGCAAAGTGACGGACGACACCCGCATTGTCCGCCAGGCGCCCACCATCCGCGAACTCGCCGAAGCGGGTGCGCGGGTGATCGTGCTCAGCCATTTCGACCGGCCCAAGGGCAAGGTCGTGCCCTCCATGTCGCTCAAGGTTCTGGCCGAACCGCTGGCGCAGGCGGTAGGCCGTAAGGTGGCGTTCGCGGAGGACTGCATCGGACCCCAAGCGCAAAGCGCCGTGGCGGCGCTGAAGGACGGCGAGGTCCTGTTGTTGGAGAACACCCGCTTCCACAAAGGCGAAGAAGCCAACGATGATGAGATGTCCCAGCAATTGGCCGCGTTGGGCGACATCTTCGTGAACGACGCCTTCAGCGCCGCCCATCGCGCCCATGCTTCGACCGAAGGCGTGGCGCGGCTTTTGCCCAATGCGGCGGGCCGCTCGATGCAGGCCGAACTCACCCA
Organism: Rhizomicrobium sp.; assembly: GCA_035281345.1. Taxonomy (GTDB): domain Bacteria; phylum Pseudomonadota; class Alphaproteobacteria; order Micropepsales; family Micropepsaceae; genus Rhizomicrobium. Next base: position 3,311 of record DATEEB010000018.1, read on the forward strand.
TCTGCAAAAAGCCTTGGGCAATCCCGAGCGCCCGCTGCTGGCAGTGGTGGGCGGCGCTAAAGTCTCCACCAAGATTGCGCTGCTGGAAAACCTGGTCCAGCGGGTCGAGACCTTGGTGATCGGCGGCGCCATGGCCAACACCTTCCTGGCGGCGCAAGGCATCCATGTCGGAAAGTCGCTTTATGAACCCGACCATCTGGAGACCGCCCGCAAGGTGATCCATATGGCGAACGAATCCGGCGCGGTAATCCTGTTGCCCAGCGACGTGGTGGTGGCCAATGAATTCAAGGCCGGCGCCGCCCACCGTACGACTGCGGCCGGCAGCATTGGCCCCGACGAGATGGCGCTGGATGTGGGCCCCGACAGCATCAAGGCCTTTGAAAATCGCCTGCTGACCACCCGCACCCTGGTGTGGAACGGACCGTTCGGCGCCTTCGAAACCCCGCCCTTCGACCGCGGCACGGTGACGGCGGCACAAAAAGTCGCAAGCCTAACCCGCGCGGGCCGGCTACTATCGGTGGCCGGCGGCGGCGATACTGTCGCGGCCCTGGCCCATGCCGGCGTGGAACAGGATTTCACCTATGTCTCCACCGCGGGTGGCGCATTTCTGGAATGGCTGGAAGGAAAAACATTGCCGGGGGTCGAAGCCCTGCAAGCCCAATAGAGGAAGCAAAGAATGAATCTGGACGAATTGAACACAATCGCCAAAAAGATGGTGGCGCCGGGCAAGGGCCTGCTGGCCGCCGACGAATCCAACAATACCATCGGCAAGCGCTTCGCCGACATTGCGACGGAAAACACCGAGAACAACCGCCGCGATTATCGCGAGTTCATGTTCCGCACCGATGTCGCAATGAAGAATCACGTTTCCGGCGTCATTCTGTATGACGAGACCATCCGCCAGAAAGCCAAGGACGGCACCACCTTGGTCAAACTGATCCAGGATGCCGGCGCGGTTCCGGGCATCAAGGTCGATACCGGTCCCGTGGCGATGCCCGGCTTCCCGGGCGAGGTTATCACCCAGGGCCTGGACGGCCTGCGTGAACGTTTCGCCGAGTATCACAGACTGGGCGCCCGCTTCGCCAAATGGCGCGCGGTGCTCGACATCGCCTCGGGCATTCCGACCTATGGCGCCGTCCATGCCAACGCCCAGGCGATGGCCCGCTACGCCGCGCTGGCGCAGGAAGCCGGCATCGTGCCGATCATCGAGCCGGAAGTGCTGATGGACGGTGACCATGATGCCGCGCGCTGCGAGGATGTGACCCTGTTCGTGCATAAGGAGTTCTTCCAGCAACTCTATATCGCGCGCGTCGAGCTTGAAGGCATCGTCCTCAAGCCCAACATGATCGTGGCGGGCAAGAAAAGCGCCAAGCCGGCGGGCGTACAGGAAGTCGCTGAGCGCACCCTGCGCGTGCTCCGCCGCACCACCCCGTCGGCGGTGCCGGGGATCGCCTTCCTGTCGGGCGGCCAATCGGACGTCGACGCCACCGCGCATCTGGACGCCATGAACAAGATCGGCGGCAATCCCTGGCCGCTGACCTTCTCCTATGGCCGTGCCCTGCAGGCCGCGCCGCAAAAGGCCTGGGGCGGCAAGGAAGCCAATGTCGCGGCCGGCAAGGCCGCCTTCGCCCACCGCGCGCTGATGAACAGCCTGGCGGCGCTGGGCAAGTGGAGCAATGCGGACGAGAAGAAAGCGGCTTGAGTCTTTTTCTCCTCACCCCTCGACGAGCTCAGGGTGAGGAGAAGTTTTATGCATTCGGCATGAGAAAATCCTCATGCTGAGCTTGTCGAAGCATGAGGATCGCTTTGAGCGATTGCCGTCTTTACTTGGTTTCGCCGCCGAAGCTTTCGGCGGCGAATTTTTTGATCCCGCTGCGCGAGGCGCTGGAGGGCGGCGATGTCGCGTCCTTCCAGCTGCGCCTCAAGCATGTCAGCGACGATGAAATTCGCCGCGCCGTGGACCTTTTGCGTCCCGCCGTGCAAGCGAATGGCACCGCCTTCATCCTCAACGACCGGCCTGATCTGGCCGCCGAATTGGGCTGCGACGGCGTGCATGTGGGTCAGGAGGATGCTTCTTATGCCGAAGCGCGGCGGTTGCTGCCTGACGGCATTGTCGGCGTCACCTGCCACGACAGCCGGCACCTAGCGATGGAAGCGGGCGAGGCCGGCGCCGACTATGTCGCCTTCGGGGCTTTTTTCCCGACCCAGACCAAGGAACCGAAAACCCAAGCCGATATCGAATTGCTGCGCTGGTGGAGCCAAACCATGGTGGTGCCCTGCGTCGCCATCGGCGGCATCACCGTCGCCAACGCGCCGCTATTGATCGAAGCGGGCGCCGACTTTCTCGCCGTGTCGGCGGGGGTCTGGGAGCATCCCGACGGACCGGAAGACGCCGTGCGGGCTTTCAACGCGCTGTTCCGGTAACGGCTATTCCTGCTGGCATTACTGCTTTTGATGTCATCCCCGGCGAAAGACGCGTCAGCGTCTTTCGAGGGAAGGGGACCCAGGCGTCCAAAATCTATAGGTGGCTGGTGCCTGGGTCCCCTTCCCTCACATCGCCTTACGGCGATGTTCGCCGGGGATGACAAGTGGGGCTTGGGTTGCTAGAACCCGCCCGCTCTTTGAACCTGCGAACCTTCCACCCCCGTGCCCGGAGGCACGTTCCCTATGGCCAAAATAACCGGCAATGAAATCAGCCCCGGCACCCTGATCAATTATGACGGCGGGCTGTGGATCGCGGTGAAGACCGTCAAGGTCAAGCCCGGCAAGGGCGGCGCCTACAACCAGGTCGAACTCAAAAACGTCACCAGCGGCACCAAGCTGAACCAGCGCTTTCGCTCCGACGAGGCGGTGGACGAGGCCTATCTGGACAAGAAGGACTTTCAGTTCCTCTACGCCAGCGGCGACATGCTGACCTTCATGGACATGGAAAGTTACGAGCAGATCGAACTGGCCGCCGATTTCGTCGGCGATCAGGCCCAGTTCCTGCAGGACGGGATGAAGACCCTGGTGCAGCTGTATGACGGCAAGCCCATCGGCATCAAGCTGCCGGTGCAAGTGACTTTAACGGTCGCCGAAGCCGATCCGGTGCTCAAAGGCGGCACCGCCGCGCCCTCCTACAAAAGCGCGGTGCTGGAAAACGGCATGAAGATCCAGGTGCCGCCCTTTATCGGCGCGGGCGAGAAGATCATCGTCGCCACCGAAGACGGCTCTTACGTACGCAGGGCCGACTGATGGTCTACACTTCGCCTGCCTTGAATGTGATGATTGCCGCCGCGCGCAAAGCCGGCCGCCCGCTGATCCGCGATTTCAACGAGTTGGAAAATCTCCAGATATCGATGAAAGGCCCGGCCGATTTCGTCACCTCCGCCGACAAGCGCACCGAGAAGATCCTGATCGAGGAGCTCAGCAAGGCCCGTCCCGGCTATGGCTTTTTGGGCGAGGAAGGCGGGGCGGTCGAGGGCGCCGACAAGACCCACCGTTTCATCATCGATCCCATCGACGGCACCACCAACTTCATGCACGGCATTCCGCATTTCGCCATCTCCATCGGGCTGGAGCGCGAGGGGCAAATGGTGTCGGGCGTGATCTACAATCCGGTGACCGACGATCTCTACACCGCCGAAAAGGGCCATGGTGCCTATCTCAACAATAGGCGGCTGCGGGTGGCGGCGCGCAAGGAATTGGCCCCGGCGGTGATCGCCACCGGCCTACCCTTCTTGGGAAAAGAAGGCCATGCCCGGGCCAGCGCCGAAATGGCGGAAGTGATGCATGTGACGGCGGGCATCCGCCGCTTCGGCTCGGCATCACTCGATCTCGCCTATGTCGCGGCGGGCCGGTTCGATGCGTTCTGGGAGCGTGGCCTGCAAGCCTGGGACATCGCGGCGGGCATTGTGCTGCTGCGCGAGGCAGGCGGCATGATCACCGATTTGCGCGGCGGCGCCGAGATGCTGACCCAAGGCACGGTGCTGGCCAGCAACGAACATTTGCATCCGCAACTTCTCAAGCTGCTGAAGAGCGTGAAAGCCTGACGCGCCGGATCAAAATTCGATCACGGTGCGAATACTTGTCCCCGCATGCATCAGGTCGAAGGCCTCGTTGATCCGCTCCAGCGGCAATTTGTGGGTGATCAGCGGGTCAATGCTGATCTTGCCCTCCATGTACCAATCCACGATCTGCGGCACCTGGGTGCGGCCCCGCGCCCCGCCAAAGGCGGTGCCTTTCCACACCCGCCCGGTCACCAGTTGAAACGGCCTTGTCTTGATCTCCTGCCCCGCCCCCGCCACACCGATGATGATGCTTTCGCCCCAGCCGCGATGGCAGCATTCCAGCGCCTGGCGCATCAAATCGACATTGCCGACGCATTCAAAGGAATAATCCGCCCCGCCCTTGGTCAGCTCGACCAGATGCGGCACCAGATCGCCTTTCACCTCTTTCGGATTGACGAAATGGGTCATGCCGAACTGGCGCGCCAAGCTTTCGCGTGCCGGATTGATATCCACGCCCACAATCATACCCGCGCCCGCCATGCGCGCGCCTTGGATCACATTGAGCCCGATGCCGCCCAGCCCGAACACCACCACGTTTGAGCCCGGCTCAACCTTGGCGGTGTTGATCACCGCGCCGATGCCGGTGGTGACGCCGCAGCCGATATAGCAAACCTTGTCGAAAGGGGCGTCCTCGCGGATTTTGGCCAGCGCGATCTCCGGCAGCACGGTGTGGTTGGCGAAGGTCGAACAACCCATATAGTGATGGATCTTCTTGCCGCGAATAGAGAAGCGCGACGTGCCGTCGGGCATCACGCCCTGGCCCTGGGTGCCGCGGATCGAAGTACACAGATTGGTCTTGTGCGAAGTACAGCTTTTGCACTGGCGGCATTCTGGGGTGTAGAGCGGAATGACATGGTCGCCCTTCTTCAGCGAGGTGACGCCGGGGGCCACCTCCACCACCACGCCCGCACCTTCATGGCCGAAGATCACCGGGAACAGGCCTTCCGGATCGGCGCCCGAGCGGGTGAATTCATCGGTATGGCAGACCCCAGTGGCTTTGATCTCGACCAGCACTTCGCCGCTCCTGGGGCCTTCCAGCTCCACCTCCTCGATCACCAGGGGCTGGCCTGCGGCATAGGCCACGGCGGCTCTTGTTTTCATGGCGTTTCGTCCTTCTTGGGCTTTCTTCCCCACGAGCAAAGCGACAAGTGGGGGAGATGTTCGCT
>DATEEB010000019.1:0-2041 GCA_035281345.1 Rhizomicrobium sp.
CTTCAAGGTCTCGATCAGCACCGCGGTCTGGATGGTCATATGCAGCGAGCCGGCGATGCGCGCGCCCTTCAAAGGCTGCGACTTGCCGTATTCGGCGCGGGTCGCCATCAGGCCCGGCATCTCGATCTCGGCGATGTTGAGTTCCTTGCGGCCCCATTCGGCGAGAGAAATGTCTTTGACGATATAGTCGTTGAAGGCGGCCATGCGCTTGGATTCCTCGAATTTGCGAGGCCGCTCATAGCAGCGGGGCGGGATGGGGGCAAGAAGGATATAAAGAAATATGCATATCCTTATGCCGTGCCGAAAATTTGGGGATTTTACAGGGGCTTATGGGCCATCCACCGCATGTCCGGCGCGGCGCAGCAGGGCCGGCAGGCCGCTGGAACCGGTGAGATGGCCGGCGCCGACGGTGACAAAAAAAGTCCCCTTTTCTTGCAGCATGGCCCTGAGCTTGGGCAGCCAGGCCTTGTTGCGGTCGTCCAGCAGCGCCTTGCGCGCGGCGGGATAGCGGTCCAGGTCGCCATTGATCAGGGCATCGAGGGTTTTCTGGTCACCCGCGCTCCAGGCATCCACCATGGGCTGCACTTCGGCGGCGATGTCGCGCAAATCTTTCAGGCTGGCTTCGAATTCTTCCAGTTCCAGTGCGCGATCCTCCGGTGCCAGAAGCGCGAATTGCTGCTCGATGGTTTCCAGAAAGCGCACCGGCTTTTTTGCCTTGTCTGCTTCCGCCATCAGCTGATTGTCCACGCCATTTTCGAGCGCGAAATTTTTCCGGGCGATCTGGGCGAACATCATCTGCAAGCCCGCCAACCACGGGCGAGAACGCGCCACGGCCGAAGCGGGCAGCCCGGAAGCCCCCAACGCGGCGTCGAAATCGGCGCGCGCCTCCGGATGGAGCAAAGATCGCAGATCCTGATCCGGCGGCAGATAGCCCTTGGCCGCCATCAGGGCTTGCATCTGCGTCAGGCTCTTTTCGTCTTGCGGCACTTCGAAGACAAAGACATCCGCGCGCGCCAGGGCGGCGGTGATGTCCGGGGTGCGCCATTTTACATCCGGCGGCAGGATATGGACCGACCCCAACAGAAAGATGTCACCCTGGCTGCCCTGGACATGCCACAGCGATGGGCGCGCGATGGTGTCGGCGGCGGCGGGCGCGACAAAAAGAAGGGCGAGGAGAAGTGGGAAGAAGAAGCGTCGAAAGATCATTTTATCCTTCCTGCCGCGCACGGCCGAAGACGCTGACGCGCGGCCGTGCTTGGCGTGATTTGCCGCGATGAATATCGCGGCAAATCACTCCTCTCCAAATTTGGCCTCCACCAAAGCCAGGATCGCCTTCAGGGCCTCTTCCTGGTCGGGGCCTTCGGCGGTGATCATCACGGTCGAGCCGATCGAAGCCGCCAGCATCATCAGGCCCATGATGGAGCGGCCATTGACCGCGGTGCCGTCCTTAATGATGTGAATCTCGGATTGAAACCGCGCCGCGGCCTCCACGATCTTGGCGCTGGCGCGGGCATGCAGCCCTCGCTTGTTGCGGATGGTAGCGCTGGCGTGCAGGGTCGTCATCCCAGATCCGCGCTGCCCGCACGCATATATTTGCGGCCCGCTTCGATGGCCTCTTTCACCGCCTGGTCCAGCGGCGCCTTGGCGCGGATGTCGAGCAGCTTGATCATGCTGGGCAGGTTGACACCCGCCAGCACTTCAATCTTGCCCCGCTCCAAAAGCGTCAGCGCCAGATTGCAGGGCGTGCCGCCGAACATGTCGGTCGCAATAATGACGCCGCGGCCCACATCCACTGATTTGGCGGCGGCGGCGATTTCACGCTGGCGGCGTTCAATATCGTCCTCGGGCCCGATGCAAACGGCGCGCAGATGGGTTTGTGGTCCCACCATATGCTCCATCGCGGAAATGAATTCCTGAGCCAGGCGGCCATGGGTAACCAGAACAATGCCAATCATGAAGGTTCCTTCGACGGCGCGGACAGTAGCAAAAACGCCCGGCCGGAAAAGGGCTATTTGGTGATAAAAGTGTCGCGAAGCAAGGC